>JAIVGV010000382.1 GCA_020201365.1 Acidobacteriota bacterium | reverse complement strand
GGCGTGACTCGAACACGCGACCTTGGGGTTATGAATCCCACGCTCTAACCGGCTGAGCTACCCCGCCAAGTTGGTTCGACGGTCATTATTAAAGACGAGTATGCAAAGGTCAAGCGCGCCTTTTGTCGGCGTCGCGCGCCCGACAAGTGACATGAGTTGCGGTTTGCGCGCGGCTCGCGCGTGTGGGTATGATCGCCCGTTGGTTGACCACTTGGAGCCGTGAGTAGCGCGGCGGAAAAGAGTTTTGCGATGGCTGAGTTGATTCACAGACCGCGGCGTCTGCGTCGTCGCGAGGGCTTGCGCGCGATGGTGCGGGAGGCGCGTCTGGCGCGCGAGAACCTGGTGCTGCCGCTCTTCGCGTGCCCCGGCGAGCGCGTGCGCCGCGAGGTCTCCTCGATGCCGGGCGTCTTCAACCTGTCGGTGGACGAGGTGGCGCGCGACGCGGCGTCAGCCTTCGATCTCGGCGTCCCGGCGGTCATCCTCTTCGGTCTCCCCGAGTCGAAGGACGAGACGGCGACGGGCGCTTACGCGCGCGACGGCGTCGTGCAGCGCGCGATCCGCGCCGTGCGAAAGTCTGCGCCCGACATGATCGTGATCGCGGACACGTGCCTGTGCGAGTACACGTCGCACGGTCACTGCGGCGTCGTGCGCGAGGGCGAGGTCTTGAACGACGAGTCTCTGGAGCTGATCGCGCAGACCGCCGTGAGTCAGGCGGAGGCGGGCGCGGACGTGGTCGCGCCTTCGGCGATGATGGACGGACAGGTGGGCGCGATCCGCGAGGCGTTGGATGCGTCGGGCTTCCAGCACGTCGCGATCATGGCTTACGCGGTGAAGTACGCTTCCGCCTTCTACGGACCCTTCCGCGAAGCCGCCGACAGCGCGCCCGCCTTCGGCGACCGCCGCGCCTACCAGATGGACTCCGCCAACGCCCGCGAGGCGATGCGCGAGGCGGAGATTGACTACGCCGAGGGCGCGGACTTCCTCATGGTCAAGCCCGCGCTTCCCTACCTCGACATCCTGCGGCAGGTGCGCGAACGCTTCGATCTACCGCTCGCCGCCTACCACGTCTCCGGCGAGTACGCGATGATCAAAGCCGCCGCCGCGCGCGGCTGGATCGACGAGCAGCGCGTCATGTTGGAGACGCTCACCAGCATCAAGCGCGCCGGCGCCGACGTGATCCTCACCTACTACGCCCGCGAGGCTGCGCGACTCTTACGTTGAATGTGAGAACGGAATGAGATTCAACTTGAAGCGGGAACTTTCCCCCGCTTTCCAATACTTCGTACTTACTCTGGTCGCCGGGGGATTCGCCATACACAGATGGAATATGGCGACCCATTACTACGATTGTCCCGCGCCAAAAGTGTACGCCGGCGGCTCTGTCATGATCGTTGATTGTTTGTTTCGTGAGGTGATTTACAACGTCATCAAGCATTACTTCTTCCCGCTGGTTGGAATCTTCCTCACGCTGGTCATCATCAGGCTGTTAATTGTCTATGTCTTAAGCCGAAGGGCAAATAGTCTGAATTAGGTGAGCCTTAAGTTAACTCACGCACCCACCAATCTATCTGATTTCAACTTCAACCGGCGCGCGGTTGTGCGCGTCGAAGCCCGCGGGGAAGTTTGAGATGTTGGCGCCGTAGGGGAGGTCTGCTTCGACGGCGACGACGAAGCGGACGGAGAGCGCGCGCCCGCGCGTCGCGTTGATGCGCGGCAGGAGCGACGTGACGCGCCACTCCTGGATGATGGCGTCGGGCGGCGTCTCCGGCGGGACGAGGCGCGAGCCGCAGTCGGTGTCGTTGACGTAGAGCGTGACGCGCGTCCCACTGATGCGCCCGTCGCGCGCGTCCACGGGGAAGACGGGCTGGACGTGCGCGCGCACGACGATCTCGGAGACGCGATGCCAGTCCGCGCGCGCCGGGATGACGTACTCGAAGAAGCCGACGCCCGAGCCCCAGACGTAGCCCTCGCCGCCGCCCGTCTTCTCGAAGCGACCGCGCGCGGCGGACTGCGGCTTGAACTTGTAGAGGATCCCGCCCTTCGCAGTTCCCTTTTCACCAGTGGGTCGCGTGTCGCGCTGCGCGTTCGCGTCGGGCGCGCTCGCGTGTTCGTTCGACGCGGCGTTGCCGCCCGCGAGATCGATCTCCGGCAGCATCTCCGTGTCGCCCGCCGCGCGCGCGAAGGCGAACTGGCGCGGGACGAGGTGTTGACCTGCGCGGAGGAGAGCGGCGGGCGGCTGTGCGTCGGCTCGCGAGGAGAGCGCGAGCGCGCCGCGCGCGATCTCCGCGCGCAGAGAGTCGTCGCGGGTGGTGGCGTAGGTGACGCCGTAGCCGCGGCGCGGGTCGGGCGTGAGTATCCAGAAGATCGTGCCGGAGACTCCGGCGCGAGCGGTCGCTTCGTAGAGCGCGCGGAACCAGTCGGGCTGCGAAGTGCCCTCGAAGCCGTCCGGCGAGATGCCGAACTCGCCGACGACGAGCGGCTTGTTGATCGAGTAGGCGGCGGCGGCGCGGTTCTCGATGAACTCCGCGAGCGACCGGGTTGACGTGACGAACGTGTCGCGGTCGTCGCGCGGGTAGTTGTGTACGTCGCAGAAGTCGAGCGTCGGGAGTTTCTGCTCTTCGAGCCACGCGCGGCGCTCGACCGCCGAGCGGTAGCCCCAGGAGCCGGAGGCGACGAGGTGGAAGGGATCGAGCGACTTGACGAACGCGCTCATCTCCGCCATCCACTGTCGCCGCTCAGCCCAGCGACCCGTCGGCGCCTGCGCCTCGTTCATCAGCTCGTAGGAGAAGATCGTCGGGTCGTCTCGGTAGGCGACGCCGGTGATCGTGTTCCGTCGGTTGACGATCTTCTCGACGTGCTCTTTATAAAGCTGCCGCGTCACGGCGTTCGAGTAGAACGCCATCGCGATCTCGTTGTTGACGCCGTAGGGCGCGGAGTCGTCAGCCGCGCCCGCGATGCCAGCCCAGCGGAGGTACTGCGAGACGCCGCCGGTGTCGCGCCACCAGTTGGCGAGCGTGAGCTGGACGCGCAGGTGATTGCGCGCGGCTTCGGCGAGCACGCGGTCGAGCTGGACGAAAGCCTCCTCGTTCCACACATTGGGCGCGAAGCGGAAGCGGTGCGTGCGGGGCCAGTCCGCGCGGTCGGCTCCGACGCTCGTCACGCCGTCTTCGGGCCCGCCCTCGCCGTTCGCCCAGACGCGCACGACCTTCAGATTCATCTCGGCGGCGTGGCGGAGCGTCTGCGGCATGAGCGCCCGATCTTCGTCGCGGTACATGACGGCGACGTTCGCGCCGGCGAAGCGGAACGGCTCGCCGTCGGCGACGAAGCGCGTCCCCGACGCGGTGACGAAGCCGCGCGGCGGGAGTCGTCTTTCCGCCGCCGGGTCGCTCACGGTCAGGTAGATTGCCGCGCCTACGGCGACGGCGAGCGCGAAGTAGAAGATGTTGGCTTTGGCGGACGTGGAGAGTCTCAAGCGCGGCGTTGTCGGCTCGGCGAGCGGGCGCGCGCGCGAAGGTTCACGGGCGAGGGTTAGTCAGGCGCACGAAGCCGATGATGGCGCAGATGCTTCCCAGGAAGACGAAGAGGTTGAAGAACGCGCCGAAGCTCAAAAGCTTCGCCATGTCTGTCTCGGTCATGCCGAGCAGACCGAAGGCGACGAACTGGATGTGGTAGATCAGCAGGCACAGCGCGGAGAGCGCGAACCAGCGCGTCGAAGGTCCGAAGGCGCGCGCGCGGGAGAAGCCGAGGACGGTGGCGACGAGCCAGCCGGCGAGCCCCGCGCCGAGCAGCGCGACGATGGTGACGACGAGACTGGTTGACTGAATCTGCGGCGTTTCCGTCTGCGCGAGCGTGAGCGCAAGTGTCATTCGTTGATCCCCTTTTGTGGCGCGGCTGCGCCCGTCCGTATCGTGAGCGGAGTTCCCGCGAGCGAAACGCCGCACGCGGCGCGTCTCGCCTCAAGCTGGCGTCGGCGACGCGCGTGCGGCGTCCGTAGAGCGTGTCTGTCCGGTCGCGTGCGGCGTCGTCAGTCAGCCGCGACCGCGGCTGTCGTCGAGTGGCGGTCGCGGCTGACTGACGACGCCGCGCGCATCTACTCGGTGATGTGAAACTCCTCCTCCTTGTTGACGTGGCGCAGGAAGAAGAGGAGCGCGCAGACGCAGGCGACGAGCGCCGCGCCGATGGCGATGTAGAGCGACGTGCGGTCGCCTTCGGGCGCGGGCGCCTGCAGGAACTTGATGAAGTACCAGATGGCACCACCCGTCGCGATGATGCCGACCACCCAGTAGAGAATGTCCATCGTCCGGTTCATGTCGTAACCTCCGCTCGTGTCGAAAGAGTTGCAGATGATGGCGGAGTCTTCACTTGGGGAGACCCGCGCGGCGGACGCTTGCTGTTCTCTTTAACCTGTCGGGTCGCAGGCGATGTTGGAGCGAAAACTTGTTGCGGCGGCTATGTTAACGCCGCCCCGCGAGCGAAAGCAAGACTAAAGTCCGCGCGCGCCGCCGCGCGCCGCCGCGCGCCGCTCAGAGGACGACGCGGCGGTCGCCCGCGCGCCGCGTCACGCCCTCGCGGTCGAGGTATTCGAGCAGGGGGATCGCGTACTTGCGCGAGACTCCGGCGAGGTCTTTGAAGGTCGCCACGTCGAGCGAGCGGTCGGAGGCGCGGCTCGCGGCGTGCTCGCGCAGGGTGGCGACGAGGCGCGAGATCGCCTCGCGGTGGAAGAAGTGCTCGGCGGCGACGCGCACGAGCGTGCCGTCCGCGACGAGCAATTGGAGCAGCTTGCGCGCGTGCTCGCGATCAATCTTGCGCCCTGCGGCGGCGCGCGCGAAAGCCTCTTCCGTTGGCGGCGCTTCGAGCGCGGCTTCCGCGTAAACCCGTTCGAGCCGCGCGCGAAACTCCGCGTCCGCGGGCGAGAGTTCGAGCGCGTGCGAGCGCGCGCGAACCACGTCGCGCTCGGCGGCGAGCAGCCCGGCGCGTTCCGCTTCGGCGAGCGCGGCGCGGAAGACTTCCCCGCCGACGTGCGCGAACACGCGCTCGCGCAAGGTCTCGCGCGCGAGCCCGCGCTGCAAAGGCTCGCGCGCGTGGTGCGCCTCGACCGCGGCAAGCGCCGCCGCGACGAGACGATCGAGACTCGCGCGGGAGAGGAAGACGCCTTCGGCTTCGACCGTCGCGCCGCGCCGCTTCGCCTCGTCAATCGCCTCGCTCAGCACTTCGTCGCGCCAGCCCGTGCGCGCGGCGAGGTCTGCGCGAGAAAGCCCGCGCTCGCCCGCCGACTCGACGTAGGCGCGGACGCGCGACGCGCGGTCGGCTGCGGCGAGCGCGGCGAGTCGTGCGCGGGCGTCGGCGCGTTCGCGACCTCGATGCTTGGGCGCGAAGGCGTCGAGCACGACGCCTCCGGCGACTGTCCTTTGCGGCGAGTAGGAGCGGACGATGAAGCGCTCGCCGGGGAGCGCGACGACGGGCGATTCGAGTCGGAGCTGCGCGAAGCCCCGCGCGCCCGCCGCGATCTCGCCCGCGTCTTCCAAGACCTGCACGCGCGCGAGCACCTCCGCCGTGCCGAGGTGGAGGCGGACGCGCGCACGGGAGCGCAGAGGGCGCGCCGCGTCGGCGAGGACTTCGAGCGCGGCGTCAACGATCTGCGTCGGTCTGAGCCGCCCCGCGGCGGCGAGCACCATGCCGCGCTCGACCTGCGCGGCTTCGACGCCGCCGAGGTTCACGGCGGTGCGCTGCCCCGCCTCGGCGAGTGCGGTCGCGCGACCGTGAACCTGAAGCCCGCGCACGCGCACGCGGCGACCGGCGGGCAGCAGGTCAAGCTCCTGACCTTCCGCGATCTCGCCCGCGACGAGCGTGCCCGTCGCGACCGCGCCGAAGCCGCGCATCGTGAAGGAACGATCAACCGGCAAGAGTGCGATCCATTCGGTCGGGCGAGGCGCGGCTCGCGTGGCGATCTCGCGCAAGGTCGCGCGCAACTCTTCGAGCCCCGCGCCCGTGCGCGCGCTCACCGCGACGACGGGCGCGCCTTCCAGAAAAGAGCCCGCGACGAGTTCCGCGATCTCTTCGCGGACGAGCTCGATCAGCTCTGCTTCGACGGTGTCGGCTTTGGTGACGACGACGAGACCGCCGCCGACGCCGAGCAGGCGCGCGATCTCGAAGTGCTCGCGCGTCTGGGGCATGACGCCCTCGTCCGCGGCGACGACGAGCGCGACGGCGTCGAGCCCGTGCGCGCCCGCGAGCATGTTCTTGACGAAGCGCTCGTGACCGGGCACGTCCACGAAGCCGACGCGCGCGTCTCCGAGATCGAGCTCGGCGAAGCCGAGGTCAATCGTGATCCCGCGCCGCTTCTCTTCGGGCAGGCGGTCGGCGTCCACGCCCGTCAGCGCGCGCACGAGCGTCGTCTTCCCGTGATCGATGTGCCCGGCTGTGCCGACGATGACTGAACGCATGAAGGAGTTGGGGGCTGGGGGTTGGGGGTTGGGGCTCGGAGGAAACCCGATCTGGATTTTCCCCAACCCCTATC
>JAIVGV010000568.1 GCA_020201365.1 Acidobacteriota bacterium | reverse complement strand
TCCGCGTCGAGACCGGAAGGGAGGTCGAGCGAGAGGATGAACGGCTGCGGCTCGTCACCCGGCTGTTTCGACTCGCCAGGGCGCTGCTGCGGCGCTCCACGTAGTGCGCTCCGCGCGCGAAGTGCCGAGAGCTGGGAGATGAGTTCAGCGAACACGCCTTCGAGCGGGCGCGTGAGCCCGGTGCCGAACAGCGCGTCAACGACGACGTGCGGGCGCGGCTCCGCTTCTAGTCGTCGCGCGCACTCGTCGGCGTCGGCACACTCGACGAAAGAGAGTCGCGGCTGCTCACACGCGTCGCGGCTCGCGTTGTCGTCCGCGCCGCCGTGCGCGCCGTGGCGGACGGCGTCGGTCGCGTCGCCGTGCGAGCCGGCGAGTCGGCTGACGATCTCGAAGTTGGCGCGGGCGTCGCCTCGCGCCTCCTCGACGCGACCGAAGAGTAAGACCTCGACGCGCGCCGCGCCCGACTCCCAGAGTATGCGCGCGAGCGCCGCGCCGTCGCCGCCGTTGTTGCCGCGACCGCAGAGGACGAGCGCGCGCAGCCCGGAGAGCCCTTGCGGAAAGTGGGACGAAAGGAAGCGGGCGGCGGCGCTGGCGGCTGCCTCCATGAGCAGGGGCGAGGGGACGGCGTAGCGCTCGGTCGTCAGGCGATCAAGCTCGCGCATCTCTGCGGCTGTAACGACTTTTCGCACCGGTCGGATGATAGAGACTGTGAGCGCGGGAGGTCAACGTGGTCGGGCGCGCCGGAGGCGGACGGGCGGGCGTCTGCGCCGAGTGACCGCGCGGGCTCGCCTGCGTCTGGCACTGAGGGATTTTCCGGGCAAAATAAAAAGAGCAGGTCGTGGGAACCCCCCCGCCGAGCCTGCCGCTACGCTTCAACCGTCCGTTTGTAACTACCTGAAAGTACGAATGCGAACCGTCCTCCAGAAAATTCTGACAAAAAAGCGAAGCCGGAGCGCTTTTGACGCCCCGGCTCCGCCCTGGCAACGAAAGGGAATCTGTTAAACCGCGAGCCTGCCTACGCCTTACGACGCCTGCGAACCGCGCCCGCCACGCCAGCTAAGCCCGTGCCGAGCAGGAGCATCGTCGCCGGTTCGGGGACGGTGGACTGCTGCGCGCCGGTGATCTGACCCGTGAGGGAAACGGTCTGCCCCGGGTCAATCGCGACGTCGTTGACGCTGAAGAAGAAGCTGCCCGTTCCGCAGGTGGTCTTTCCGGCTGAGGGCGGCTGCGCCTCCGGGTTCGGCTCGCAGTTCGGGTCGTTGAAAGTGAACAGGATTGGCGTGTTGTTGAAGTCAACGAAGACGCCGCCCGTGTTGTCGCTCCTGACCGTCCCTGTGATGGTGGCGGTAAAGGTGGCAGTGTTCGAGCCGTTGATGCCCTGCGGGGCGGTGAAAGTGACTTGCAGCGTGAACGGGGTGTTGTACGTGTTCGGCGCCGTGCTGAGCGAGATCGAGCCGAGGTTATTGAAGTTCGACCCGGGGTTCGGATTGCCGCCGAGGGCGCGGAATCCGTTCGCCGTCGTGCCGGAGAAGGTCGAGTTGCTGTATGTTAAGCCCAAGGATGTGGCAGTTGCGCCGGGGGCGCACGCCGCACCGAAGCAGCCGTTAGTGAAGCCGGCGAGGTACACCTCGTCGGCGCGTGCTTCCTTCTGGGCGAAGCCGAAGATCGCCAAGAGCGCGACCGCGAGAGCGAGCGGCTTAAGCGTTGTTGCCAGATGCCTCATTAGTTCTGACCTCCGTGAATCCTTCTACCTTGATAGGGGAAGGGGCAGTTCCCCCTGGTTTATTTTGACGGCTGAATTCTCCGCACAGG
>JAIVGV010000102.1 GCA_020201365.1 Acidobacteriota bacterium | reverse complement strand
GTGCTCGGCGGAGATCGTGCCGCCTAAAGAGACTGCTTCGCCGACGAAGCGCGCGTAGAGTTCGCGCGCGCGCGCCGCCTCCGCGTCGTCGCGCGGGAGGATGTTGACGTGGACGTGGCTGTCGCCGATGTGCCCGAAGATGACGTAAGCGAGTCGGCTCGAAAAGAGACCCACACGATAGAAGTCGAGCATGGCGGCGAAGTGCTCGTCGGGCACAGCCATGTCGGTCGAGACCTTGCGCTGCCTGTGCCGCGCGAGCCACTCGTTGACGAGGACGGGCAGGGCGTGGCGGAACTCGCGCAGCCGCGACTGATCGCGCTCGGCGGTCGCGAACCACGAAGAGTCGAGCAACGCCCCGCGGCGTTCGAGCAGCGCGAGCCACGCGCCCATCAGCCCGTCCTCCGTCTCGCGCGTCGTCTCCTGCTCGAAGAAGATCGCGCCCGCCGCGTCGTGCGGAATCTCCGGGTACTCGGCGCGCAGGAAGTCTAGCGAGTTGCGGTCGAAGTATTCGAGGGCTCGCGCACCAATCGCAGCGCAGGAGTCGGGCGCGTCCGCGCGGCGCGATTCTGCCCCCCCGTGGAGAGCCGCGCGCGCGTCGCGGACGAAGGCGAGCAGATCGTCTTCGCGCGCGAAGAAGACGACGCCGCTCAGCAGACCTTCGGGCTTCGCGAGCAGCTTCAACTCGGCTTCGGTGACGACGCCGAGCGTGCCCTCGCTGCCGACGAAGAGATCTACCAAGTCCGCGCCGGGCTCGACGAAGTAGCCCGCGGAGTGCTTGCGCGTCTGCGGCATACGGTACGACGGCAGCCGCGTCTCAATCGCCCGACCGCTCGCGAGCGGAACGACGATCTTTCCGCCCGCGTCGGCGCGCAACTGCCCGCGCGCGATCTCGATCACGTCGCCGCTCGCCAGCGCAACTTTCAAGCGCTTCACGTAGTCGCGCGTCGCGCCGTACTTGAAGGTGCGCGCGCCCGACGCGTTCGTCGCAATCGTGCCGCCCAGGTAGCAGCTCGTCTCGGTCGGGTCGGGCGGGTATAGTAAGCCGCGAGATTCGACCGCGCGCCGCAAGTCCGCGAGCACGACGCCCGCCTCGGCGACCGCGCGCCCGCCGCCCCCTTCTTTCGCGATCTCTTTGATCCGGTTCAGCCGATCCGTCGCCAACACGATCCCGCCGAACGGCACGCGCCCGCCGACGATGCCCGTGCCGCCGCCCGAGACGGTGACGGGCGTGCGCGTCCGCGTCGCCTCGCGCAAAACTTCCGCGACCTCTTCCGTCGTTTCGGGGAAGACGACGCGCGCCGCGTGACCGCCCGCGAGGTTGCTCGCGTCCGCAGTGTAGGACTGTAACTCGTCGGGCTGCGACTTAATCAGCATTCATGAATCGCTGCGGGCTTGCAGAAACCGGCTGACCTCTTCGAGGTTCTTGAACCAAGGATTCGGCTCAAGCAGCGCCGTCGTGGATAAGTAAGAGGAGATGTCTTTGTCAGACTCAGGCGAGGGTCGGAGCCTGTATTTGCCGGATTCGACTAATTTGAAGATGCCCAGCAAACGCCTGCCGCTTCTGTTCGGCGTAGTGAATTCGGGCTTCAAGTATGCGCCGCTTTCGTCGAAGAAGGTGAAGACTCCGCCCTCCACGTCAACGCCTTCGTAGTTGCGCTCCGCCTCTTCGAGGCTGCCGACGACTTCCAGCGAGCTATCCTCAGCGAAAACGAAGATCATCGTTTACCGTAGTGAGAACGTCCAGGCACTTCAGACGGCGATCAGCTCGCGCTCGCGCAGGTACTTGATGCGGTCGCGCAGCTCCGCCGCGCGCTCGAACTCAAGGTTCTTGGCGGCGAGGCGCATCTCGCCGTCGAGGCGGGCGATGGTCTCCTGGATGTTGCCCTTCGAGTACTCCTCGATGGATTCGAGATCGAGCGGGACTTTGAAGTAGTCCGCCTCGTAGGCGGTGACGAGCGTGGACTCGATCGCCTTGATGATCGTGCGCGGCGTGATGCCGTGCTCGCGGTTGTACTCGACCTGGATCGTGCGGCGGCGGTTCGTCTCGTCAATCGCGCGCCGCATCGAGTCGGTGATCCGATCCGCGTAAAGGATCGCCCTGCCGTTCGCGTTGCGCGCGGCGCGACCGATGGTCTGAATCAGCGACGACTCGGAGCGCAGGAAACCCTCCTTGTCGGCGTCGAGGATGGCGACGAGGGAGACTTCCGGAAGGTCTAAACCTTCGCGCAGCAGGTTGATTCCAACGAGCACGTCGAACTCGCCGCGGCGCAGGTCGCGCAGGATTTTGATCCGCTCCAAAGTCTCGATGTCCGAGTGCAGGTAGCGGACGCGCACGCCGACTTCGGCGAAGTATTCGGTCAAGTCCTCCGCCATCTTCTTCGTCAAGGTGGTCACCAACACGCGCTCGTTCTTTTCGGCGCGGACGCGGCACTCTTCGAGGAGATCGTCTATCTGCCCCTTGACGGGTCGCACGTCAACCTCCGGATCGGTCAAGCCCGTCGGTCGGATGATCTGCTCGACGACCTCGCCGCCCGAACGCTGCAGCTCGTAAGGTCCCGGCGTCGCCGAGACGTAGATCGTCTGACCGATGCGCGCCTCGAACTCCTCGAAGTTGAGCGGTCGGTTGTCCATCGCCGAGGGCAGGCGGAAGCCGTACTCGACGAGCGTGCGCTTGCGCGACTGATCGCCGTGGAACATGCCGCGCACCTGCGGGACGGTCTGGTGCGATTCGTCTATCACGACCATCGAGTCCTTCGCCAGATAGTCCAAGAGCGTCGGCGGCGGCGCGCCCGGCGGGTGCCCCGTGAGGTGGCGCGAGTAGTTCTCGATGCCGCGGCAGAAGCCCATCTCCTTGATCATCTCGAGGTCGTACATCGTGCGCTGGTGCAGGCGCTGCGCCTCGACGAGCTTCCCTTCCTGAATCAGCTTCGGCTCCCACCACTCAAGCTCCTCGCGGATGGTTTTGAGCGCGCGCTTGACCGTCGTCTTCGGCATCACGTAGTGGGTCTTCGGGTAGATCGGGAGCCGCGAAGTGTGCTTCTGCAAGACCTCGCCCAAGAGCGGATCGATCGTCGAGATCGAGTCCACCTCGTCGCCCCACAGCTCGATGCGGTAAGCCTGATCCTGATACGACGGATAGACTTCGACCACGTCGCCGCGCACGCGGAAAGAGCCGCGGTCGAACTCGATGTCGCTGCGCTCGTACTGCAACTCGACGAGCTTTTGCAGCAGGTGTTCGCGCGTGAGCTTCTGCCCCGGTTCGAGGAAGAGGATCATGTCGTAGTAGGCGTCCGGGTCGCCGAGACCGTAGATGCACGAAACGCTCGCGACGACGATCACGTCTCTGCGCTCGAACAGCGCGCGCGTGGCGGAAAGTCGCAGGCGATCAATCTCCTCGTTGATCGTCGCCTCCTTCTCGATGTAGGTGTCCGACGCCGGGACGTAAGCCTCCGGCTGGTAGTAGTCGTAGTAGGAGACGAAATACTCGACCGCGTTTTCGGGGAAGAAGGTCTTGAACTCCTGGTAGAGCTGCGCGGCGAGCGTCTTGTTGTGCGCGATGACGAGCGTCGGGCGCTGCGTGCGCTCGATGACGGAGGCGACCGTGAACGTCTTGCCCGAGCCGGTGATGCCGAGCAGCACCTGATCCTTCGTGCCGTCGTCTAGCCCGCGCACGAGCGCGTCAATCGCCTCGGGCTGATCGCCCTGCGGCGTGAAGTCGGAACGTAGTTTGAACTGCATGATCTCGTAAATAGTAAATCGTAAATCGTGAATCGTAAAACGCGCAGAAAAGTTCGCGGGCTGGCGAAAGACGACTCGTGTGTCCTTCGCCAGCCCGCGATTTACGATCAACGATTTACGACTTACTGCACCGTTCGCGTCGGCTTCGGAGCGGGCGGCTGACCAGCGCTGCTGATCTGGTAGATCGCCTCCATGACGGCGGCGCGCACCTCCGTCGGGAGGCTCCCGCGCACGGCGAGGCGGCGGAACGACGGCAAGACCTCCTGCTGACCCGAGAGCGCGAGCAGCTTGACGACCGCGAGGCGCACGTCGCTGTCCGCGTGCGACTCGACGGCGCGGATGAGCGGCGCGGTCTCGCCCGCCTTCGCCATCAGGAAGAGCAGCGAGAAGGCGTCGTAAGTCCTCTCCCGGCTCTCGCCGGTCAGTTGCGAGACGGCTTCGTCGGCGAGACCCGAAGACGCGAGCGACGCGCCGATCTGTCGGCGGCGTTCGGGCGGCGACTCGCGCAGCGCGCGCGTGAAGGATTCGGCGCGGTCTGCGGAGAGGTCGTAGAGTGCGCGCGCGGCGGCGTTGCGAACCTCCTGCGCCGGATCGTCGAACGCGACGCAGATCTGTTGGAAGGCTTCGCCCGTGTCGAGGTGCGCGAGCGCGCGCACGGAGGCGGCGCGCTCCGCCGCGTCGTCGCTCGCGAGCCGTAGCTGGATCGCCTTCGGGATGATCGAGACGTCTTCCGGCTCGACGCCCGACAGCTCGATCCCCTTGTCCGCCAGCGACAAGCCCGTCCCCGTGTCTTCGACGTGCGAGGCGAAGCCGGACGACGCGCGATCATGCGCGGCGGCAGTCGGCGGTGCCGGCGCGGCGGGCGGCGCAGTCTCCGCCCCGCCCGGGCGCGGCTGCGGCGTTTCGACTTCGGCGGTCGGCTCGAAGGCAAACGGCGCCGACCCGCCCGCGCGACCCTCTTGCGAAGCGGCGCGCGACTCTCCGGCGCCCCCGGCGGGAGGCGACAGGTGCTGCTCCTCCACGCCCAAGTCGAGCCACTCTTCAGCCGCGCTCTCGACCGGCGCGGCGGCGAACTCCGGCGCGGCGTAAACGTGCTGCTCCGCCTCAGTCGGACGCTCGAACCCCTCAACGGACGGGCGCGATTCGAGACCGCCCGTGCCGCGTTGACGCGGCGTCGCGGCGGCTTCGCCAGCCTCTTCTCCGCGCGCAGACCAGGCGGCACTCTCGACCTCGTCGAACGTGTAAACAGCCTCGCCGCGCTCGGCAGCCTGCTCCGCGCGCGACTGCGCGACGGGCGACTCGGCGTGCGACAGATCGAGGACGGACGATTCGTCGTCATGTGACTCGACGGGCGCACGCGCGGCGGCGGGCTCTCCCGCCTCCGCTTCGACCGCGGGCGCGAACGCCTCGGCCGAAGGCGCGACAGACGACTCCGCGAACGCGGGCTCGTCGAACGGCAGCTTCTCGGCACTCGGCGCACCAGCGGATTCATCAGCCGCTCTCGGAGCAACTTCCCCGACGCCCGGCGCGGCGGCTTCGACCGGCGCGACCTCGCTCGCCTGCGACTCAACGTCGCCAGCGGGCTGCGCGACTTCCGTCGCGGTCGCCGCTGCTCCAGTCTCGTGCTTCGCCACCTCGGTCACAGGCTGCGCCGCTTCGGTCGCGGGCGGCGCGGCTTCGGCTGTCGTCGCAGCGGACTCGGCGATGATCGTCTCTTCGGTCGCGACGGTCGCAGTCTTCTTCGCCTCCTCTTCGGCGGTGCGCGTCAGCGTCTCGACGGCGTGCTGGAGGAGCGTCCGCGGCACTTGGCGCGAGGTCTCGCGCCAGCGCAACGCTTCGAGCGCGCCGAGCGCCGCAGGATCGCCGATGGACGCGAGCGCTTCGACGCTCGCGCGGCGCACGTCGGGCGCGGGATCGTCTAGAGCGGCGACGAGGTGCGGGGTGGCGGCGCGGTCGTGGAGCAGCGCGAGCGCCTGCGCGGAGGAGGCGCGGCGCGCGGGGGCTTCCGCCGACTGCAGGTCGCGCGTCGCGTCGTTGAAGTAGCCGTGTTTGAGGAACGCCGCGCGCGCGCGCGCGTTGCGCTGCGGGTGGCGACTTGAGAGCGCGGCGAGCAGTTCGCTCGCGACAAGCTCGCGCGTCGCCGCGTCGCGCGCGCCGACGACCGACTCGTCGTAGGGCTCGCCCGCGAACAACTTGCCGATCTCTTCGCCGACGCGCTCCGTGTCAGCGGCGACGGGCTCTTCTTGCGCGCGCTTCCCGGCGACAGACCCGGCGGCGACGGCCGTGCCGCCGAGCGAGGGCGAGACGTCGTTCGGGTTCGTCGTAGAGGTGTTGCGGTTAGTCGCCGCGCCGAGCGCCGAGGCGTTCGTCGCCGTCTGACTGTTCGCGTTCGCGCGCGCGTTCGCGTTTGGCTGCGCCGGTAAGCCGGAGATTTCGGCGGCGACGCGCGGGGTCGCGGCGGGCGCGGGCGTCGAGGACGCCTGCGCGTTTGCGTCCTTCGGCGCGGTGAACTGAACGTCCAGTCGGTTGAAGCGCTGGTTGACTTTGGCTGACGCGCCGGGCGCGAGCCTGAAGGTGTAAACGAGATCGTTGCCGTTGCGCGTGACCTGCGCGCCCTCGAACCCCCGACCGCGCGCGCCCTCGCCGCCGCCGCCCTCCGCCTGCGGGACGATGACGACGAAGCGGTCGCCGCTGCGGTAGGCGCGGTAGTCGCTCAGGTTGCTGTCGGAGGTGATCGTCACGCGCGAGCCCTGCGCCGCGTCGGACGTTTTCAGCGGCGTGACGCGCTTGCGCTGCTGTTGCGGCGGCTGCTGCGCCAACGCGACCGCCGCGAACGCGACGAGTGCGACGAGCGCGGCGAGCGCCGCGCGCGCGAAGGCGAGCGAAAGAAAGTGCGTGCGCTTTTGAGTGCGGGGCTTCACTGTTGTTTGGCGCATCGGAGTTACGGCAAGCGGGCAAGTATTACGGACGAGCCGGGCGACGCCGTGGATTATGCAATAGGCTGCGCGCTCTTGTCACCTTCATACGGCGGCGACTAGGACGCCTCCTGCGACGGCGTCTCGGCGAACTGCTCAGCCGACTCGACCTCGCCGCCCGGCTGAAGCGACGGCGGCGTGACTTGCGACGGCGACGCGACTTGCGACGACTCGTGCGCGGCGAAGGGCGCGGAGCCGTCGCGCGGCTGTCGGCGTCGGTCGCAGAATTCGAGGATCGCCTCGCGCAGCTTCTCCGGCGTCGTCCCCTCCATCGCGATCTGCCGCAGCCGCGTCGAGACCGCCTCGTCGCCCTGCAGCGCGAGCAGCCGCGCCGAGGCGAGCCGCACGCTGAGGTCTGGGTGGGCGCGCACGACGCTCACGAGCACGTCCGACTGCCCGCCGTGCGCGACGACCGAGAGCAGCGAGAACGCCTCGTAAGCCTGCCGCCGATCCTCGCTCGCGAGCCTGTCCATCGCCTGCCGTGCGAGCCCGGCGGTGACGCAAGCCTCCGCCGTGCGCCGCAGCGTCTCGTCGTCGGCGGTTTCGAGCAGTCGCACGTAGGCGTCCGCGCGGTCGAAGCAGAGGCGCGAGAGGGCGCGCGCGGCGGCGGCGCGGACTTCGCGCGACTCGTCAGCCATCGCGATGAGCACCGCGGCGAAGACCGACTCGTGGTTGATCGTGCCGAGGCTCGTGACCGCCGCGGCGCGCACCGAGGCGTCTTTGTCGCTCGCCGCCATCGAGGCGAGCGCGTCCACCGCCGACTTGACCTGGAACTGCGAGAGCCGCTGCGCGGCGGCGACGCGCGCCTCCACGTCGTCCGCCGAGAGGCGTTCGAGCGAGTCTGCGAGCGCCTCGTCTTCGAGCCATTCGGGAAGTTGGTCAACCGCCGCGATGGGTTCGAGCCGCGTGATGTCGCCGCTGAAGCCGCCCGGCGCGAAGTCTTCGACGAGCGAGTCGAACTCGACCGCCTCGACCGAGCAGGCGTCGAGAGCGCGCGCGACGAGCGAGGCGGGAATTTCGGGGTGGCGGCGCGCCGTGTCGAGCAGCGCGCCGATGGCTCGCGGCAAGCCGAGCGTGCCGAGGCTCGCGACCGCTTCGGCGCGCACGATGGGGTCCGCGTCGTAGAGCGCTTCGAGCAGGAACGAGAGCGACGCGGCTGACTTGATCCGTCCGAGCGTGCGCGCGGCGGAAGATCGCTCGTAGGCGTCGGGCGCGAGCAGCAGCGACGCGCTCTGCCGTGCGACGAAGCCGTACTCTTCGAGCGCCATTCGCGCGCGATTGCGCTCCGCCTCGGACAGCTCCGGCGACGCGAGCGCCTTCAGCAGCGACACCTCGACGGCGCGCCTGTCGTCGGACGCGCGCGAAGCCAAGACCTCGACCGCGTGCGCCGTCCCGCGCACGAGCTTGTCCACCTCCTGCTCGACGCGGAACGCGCCGAAGAGAACCGTCGGCGCGGACGAAGACGACGCCGCGGCGTGCGCGAGCGGCTTGCCGACGCGCTTGACGAGCGCGCCGTCCGCCTCCGCCTTCGCCGCCTGCTTCTCAAACTTGTTCTCCTTCGCGCCGACCTGTTTCTCGCCCTTCGCGACCTCGCCCGCGCGCGCGGCGTCCGTCATCGACTCCACCTCGTCGCCCGCCCCGCGCGTCGCGCGGTGCGTCCGGCGGTAGAGGAGGAAGAACACGACGAGACCCGTCAAGAGGAAGCCCACGACGACCTCGAACGCTAACACGAGCGATCCACCCGCGCCCGCTTGCTTCGTCTCAGCCATGAGCTGGGGCACGACCGTCTGCTGCGCGCTCTGACCCTGCAACGGCTGATCCTGCGGCTGCTGCGCTTGGTTCTGCGACTGCTGAGCCTGAGCGTTCTGCTGCGGCGCGCCGGGCTGCGAGCTTGGAGCGTTCGCGCCCTGAGCCGCCGCGTTCTGTTGAATCTGATTCTGAGCGGGCTGCTGAGTCGTGCCCTGCGCGGGCGAGTTCTTCGCGCGCGTCCTCTGCGCCGACGCGTCCTGCGCCGACGCGACCAGCGCCGACGCGTTCTGCGCGGGCTGCGACTGCTGCGCGTCTCGCCGCCGGCCGCGCGCCTGTTCGATCCCCGCCGACGCGTCGTGCGTCTGACGCGCCGACTGTCCGTGCGACGCCGCGACGGCGAGTGTCGCCTCGTCCCTAACCGCGCGCCTCTCCTGTCCGCCCGCAGACTTACTCTCGGTCCCGCGCGCGCGCGACTTCGGCTCCGCGTCCGCCGACGCGCGCGCGACGCCGCCCGCCACGATCATGTCGAGCGAGTTGCCGCGCGGGAGCACGGTCACATTCGCGCCCGCGCGCGTCGCGATGACGATCTCAAGGGAGTCGCCGACGCGGCGCACTTTCACGCCGCGGGGCGCGCCGCCGAAAGCCCCCTGCCACTTGTAGCCGACGACGTGGAAGCCCTCGTCGTCCGCCCACGTCTGCGCGCGCGAGAGCGGCGCGTCCGCCGTGATCGTGACGACCTCGCCCGCCCCCGACTGGTGGACGCCGACGCCCGTGACGTTGACCGCCGGCTCGCTCGACCTGCGCTGCGCCTGCGTGCCGCGCAGCCACGGGAAGGCGGCGGCGGCGAAGAGCGCGAGCGCCGCGAGGGCGGCGAGCGTCACGCGCCAAAAGTTCGGCAGGAGATTTTTCGTTTCACGCATGGCTGTTGTCTCACTCAGGAAGGGGCGCGCGAGTTTTGATCCCTTTCGGGCTTCGTCCGTCGCGCCTGTATTGCGGAGCGCTTCGAGCAGCAGGTCGGTTCGCTTGTCGCTCGCCGCCAGCGTGAGTGTCGGGCGCGAGACGAGTTGGCTCGAAGCGTGACGGTTTTGTCTGCGGGGTGTTGCGCCGTCAGACCTTGCTAGAGTTTGGTCTCTGGCGCGCGCGGGAGGCGGCGATCAGTTCGGGGCGGGGCGTTAGCGCTGATCGTCGCTGAACTTGTAGCCGATGCCCCAGACGGTCAAGACCATCTGCGGGTTTTCGGGGTTGTCCTCGATCTTCGCACGCAGGCGGTTGATGTGCGAGTCAATCGTGCGGTCGTAGCCCTCGTAGGAGTAGTCCCAGATTTTCTCCAGGAGGTACTTCCGCGGGAAGACGCGTCCGGGGTTGGACGCGAACAGTCGCAGCAACTCGAACTCCTTGGGCGTGAGTTCGACCAAGCGATCCCCGACGGTCACTTCGCGCTTCGCCGGATCGATGCGGAGTTTCCCGCGCACGACCGGAGCTTCGTCGCCCGCAGTCTCCGCGCGCGACGCCGCCTGCACGCGGCGCAGCACGCTCTTCAGGCGCGCTTCGAGTTCGCGCAAGGAGAAGGGCTTGGTGATGTAGTCGTCGGCTCCCATTTCGAGACCGAGGACTTTGTCAACCACGTCATCTTTTGCGGTGAGCATGAGGATCGGTAGCTGCGGCACTTTGTCGCGCAGCTCCCGACAGACGGCGAGTCCGTCCATCTTCGGCAGCATCAGGTCGAGCACGACCGCGTCGGGTCGCTCGTTCAAAGCCGCCTCGACGCCCGCCACGCCGTCCTCCGCCGTGCGCACCTCGTAGCCCGCGCGCGTGAAGTACTCACGGATCGCGGTCGAGATGTTCTCGTCGTCTTCGATGACGAGCAGCGTCAGCTTGCGCTCCTGCGCGTCGGCATTGTCGCCTGTGGCTTCGGAGCTTTTCGCTTTCGTGTCGGCGGACTTCGTTGGCATCGGGGCAGACGTAACAGGCGTAGCTTTTGAGGGATGCTGGCGGATCGTCTTCCACGTCGGAGTCGCCGACCGCAAGCTCCGACGAACTAAAATATAACAGGTTAATCTCGCCAAACACAAGCATTATCTTGTTTTCCTGAACCTATTTCTGTACGTTTCAGGACGCCGAAACTCGCCATTTTCAGCCGAAAAACGCGACATTCCGCGTCGCAGTGAGCGCCAGCACGCCGGTAAACTGCCGCAGGCGCGCGCCCCGCGCCGCAGCCGGAGCCTTGCCCGCGCCGCCGCGCTCGTTATAAAGATAGCCGCGCCGCTGGCTCGACGGTCTTTATGTCAAACACAAACGGGGAGGTGAAATCACAATGGAACGTGAAGAGCGCGAGCGAATGATCGGACAGTACGAAGCGGGCTACGACGCGGTCGCGCGCAGCGTCGCGTCGTTCCCGCCGGAGCGCATGGCGGAGCGTCCGCTCCCCGGCAAGTGGAGCGCGCGCGAGATCGTCCACCACCTCGCCGACAGCGAGATGGAGTCCGCGCGACGCATCCGCCGCCTCCTCGCCGAAGACCGCCCGCAGATACTCGCCTACGATCAGGAAGACTACGCCACGCGCTTCCGCTACAACGACCGCGCGGACGTCCAGCCCTCGCTCGACGCCCTGCGCGGCGCGCGCGCGACCACCGCCCAACTGCTGCGCGACATGACCGACGCCGACTGGCGGCGCGAAGGCACGCACCCCGAACACCCGCGCTACACCGCAGAGGACTGGCTCCGCATCTACGCCGCACACGCCCACAACCACGCCGCGCAGATTGATCGCCTGCGCGAAGCGCTAACAACAGAGGTTAGAGGTTAGAGGTCAGAGGTCAGTGAGAGAGTCGCCATCTGAAATTCACTGTTTCAGATTCACAGTTCAGCTCGAAGATTCAAGCACGGGCATCAGGCTTCGGGCTTACTGACCGCTAGCCTCTAACCTCTGATCTCTCTTGACAACATCGCCACGCGCGAGCACAATCGCGCCCGCCTCGATCGGCTCGTCCGTCTTCCGTTACTCCGAAAACTCTTTCCGTCAAGCACGACCCATGAACGGCTCCGCGCCCGTCACCGAAACATCGCTCGGCGATCTCCCGCTCGTCCGCCGCGGCAAGGTGCGCGACGTTTACGCGGTTGATGAAGATCACCTGCTCGTCGTCGCGACGGATCGCATCTCCGCCTTCGACTGCATCCTCCCCACGCAGATCGAACGCAAGGGCGAAGTCTTAACCCAGCTCTCGCGCTTCTGGTTCGACAAGCTCGCGCACGTCACGCCCAACCACTTCGTCACGACCGAAGTCTCCGAAATGCCTGACGCGCTCCGACGTCACGAGAAACTTTTGCGCGGTCGCTCGATGCTCGTGCGCCGCACGGAAGTCTTCCCCGTCGAGTGCGTCGTGCGCGGCTACCTCGCCGGGTCGGGCTGGAAAGACTACCAACGCACCGGCGAGGTCTGCGGTCACAAGCTACCCGCGAGCCTGCGCGAGTCCGTCAAGCTGCCCGCGCCCTTCTTCACGCCCGCGACGAAAGCCGAGGAGGGTCACGACGAGAACATTTCGGAAGTGCGCATGGCTGAGCTCGTCGGCGACGAAGTGACCGCGCACCTGCGCGACACCTCGCTCCGCCTCTACGCCGAAGCCGAAGCTTACGCGCGCACGCGCGGCATCATCATCGCCGACACCAAGTTCGAGTTCGGGCGCGGCGGCGACGGTCGGATCATTTTGATTGACGAAGCGCTCACGCCCGACTCTTCGCGCTTCTGGTCGGTCGGAACTTACGAGCCGGGACATGCACAGCCGTCCTTCGACAAGCAGTTCGTCCGCGACTACTTGGAGACGCTCGACTGGGACAAGCGACCGCCCGCGCCGCCGCTCCCGCCCGACGTGGCAGCCGCGACGACGGCGCGCTACCTCGAAGCCTACAGACTGCTCACCGGGAAAAGTCTGGGTTCGTAAGCCGCGACTTTTTTGAGATGACGGTTTTTGATCTCATCGTCCTCGCACTCGTCGTCGCGTCCGTGGTTGCCGGCGCGCTCCGCGGACTCGTGCGCGCGCTGGTGGCGACGGTCGCGCTCGCGGTCGGTCTCTTGGTCGCGGCGCAGGGCTATGGGTGGG
>JAIVGV010000101.1 GCA_020201365.1 Acidobacteriota bacterium | reverse complement strand
GCCCACCACGGGCGAAGTCGAAATCTACGGTCGCGTCGGCTCGCTCCTCGAAGTCGGCACGGGCTTCCACCCAGACCTCACCGGGCGCGAGAACGTCTTTCTGAACGGCGCGATCCTCGGCATGCGAAAGGCTGAGATCAGACGCAAGTTCGACGAGATCGTCGCCTTCGCCGAGATCGAGAAATTCTTAGACACGCCGGTGAAGCACTACTCGTCGGGCATGTACGTCCGCCTCGCCTTCTCGGTCGCCGCGCACCTCGAGCCGGAAATCCTGATCATGGACGAGGTGCTGGCGGTGGGCGACGCGGCGTTCCAGCGCAAGTGCCTCGCCAAGATGCACGCCGTCGCGCGCTCCGGTCACACGATCCTCTTCGTCAGCCACGACCTCGACGCCGTCAACTCCCTGTGCGAGCGCGCCGTGCTGCTGCACGAAGGCAGGATCATCGCCTCCGGCGCGACGCGCGAAGTGACGGCTGACTACCTCGCGCGCGCCGGCAAGCCCGGCCCTCCGGCGACGCCGCCCGGAGGCGGAGGCGCCGCGCCCGTTCAACTTATTTAGCGGCGGGCGCGCCGCACGATTGCTATGACCGCCGATCTCGCGAGCATCGCCGGCAGGTACGACACCGACAAAGCCGCCCACACACACTACCTGCGCAACTACGAGCACTACTTCGGCGCGTTGCGCGACGAGGAAGTGCGCCTGCTCGAACTCGGCGTCAAAGAAGGCGGCTCGCTCCTGCTCTGGCGCGACTACTTCGAGCGGGGCGTCGTCGTCGGGCTCGACATCAACCCCGTCAGGCTCGACGATCCGACCGGCAGGATTCGCACCTATCAGGGCGCGCAGCAGGACACGGAACTCCTCGACCGCGTCGCGCGCGAGAACGCGCCCGAAGGCTTCGACATCATCATTGACGACTGCGCCCACATCGGCGTGCTCGCGCGCGCCAGCTTCTGGCACCTGTTCGACCGCCACCTCAAGAGCGGCGGCGTTTACGTCGTCGAAGACTGGGGCACGGGCTACTGGGGCGGCTGGGTGGACGGCGTGGGCTACAAGCGGCGCGCGCCGGGTTTCAGCCCCGCGCTCTACCGCCTGACGCGCGCCGTCGCGCGCCTGCGCGAGAACTCGGTCGTCGGGCGCGTGCCCCTCGCCGCGTCGGTGTTGTCGAAGGTCAAAGCCGGGGTTCTCAGGGCGCAGTTCCGCAGTCACGACTACGGCATGGTCGGCTTCGTCAAGGAGTTGATCGACGAGCTGGGCGCGGCGGACATCACGCACCCCGAGTTCGGCAGCGCGCCGCGACGCGAGTCGAAGTTCCGCGAGATGCGCCTGTCGCCGAGCCACCTCTTCGTCGTCAAGGCTTAGCGGGGCGGAAGGGTTGACGGGACACGTCGTGAAAGAGTACCTCAAGGAAAACTTAACGCTCTCGGCGCGACTCTTCTGGAAGCGCGTCTTCGTCCGCACGGTCTTCTGGTCGGTGCGCGCCGCCGCGATCATCTACGGCTTCGGTCGCCGCGTCGTCGAAGCCGCCGCCGAGCGCGGCTTGAACGTGCGCGAGGCTTGGAACGTCGTGCCGCGCCCGCCGCGCGACTCTTTCGAGCCGACGCCCTTCGGCGTGGGCGACTTCCTCTTTCTCACCAACAAGCTCGCGGACGCACGACGCGAAGCGGCGGAAGTTGATCGCGCGCCGCGCGCCTCCGTCGTCATCCCCGTCTTCAACAAAGCCGAGTTCACCTTCCAGTGCCTGCGCTCGCTCGCGCGCGAGGTTGACGCGGACGACGCCGAGATCATCGTCGTCAACAACGCCTCGACCGACGAGACGGGCGAGCTGCTCGCGCGCTTCGGCGATGCGCTGCGCGTCGTCAATAACGACGAGAACCTCGGCTTCGTGGACGCCTGCAATCAGGGCGCGCGGCTCGCGCGCGGTCGTTATCTCGTCTTCCTCAACAACGACGCGGTCGTGCTGCCGGGTTGGCTCGACGAGTTGACGCGGACGATAGAGGCGGACGACTCAATCGGCGCGGTCGGCTCGATGTTCCTCTACCCCGACGGTCGCATCCAGGAGGCGGGCGCCATCGTCTGGCGCGACGGCGCGGCGTTCCACCACGGCTGGGGCGGATCGGCGGACGATCCGCGCTACGCTTTCGCGCGCGACGTGGACTACTGCTCCGGCGCGTCGCTGCTCATCCGCCGCGATCTCTTCGAACGGCTCGGCGGCTTCGACCGGCGCTACGCGCCCGCCTACTACGAAGACGCAGACCTCTGCTTCGGCGTCCGCGCGGCGGGCTTCCGCGTCCGCTACCAGCCGCTCTCGCGCGTGCTGCACTACGAGGGCGCGACCGCCGGGAAAGACACCTCCGCGGGCTTCAAGCGTTTTCAGGTCGTCAACCGCGCCAAGTTCTTCGAGAAGTGGCGCGGGGTGCTCGAGCGCGACCACTTCGAGCACCGACCCGAAAACGTCCGGCGCGCGTCCGTCCGATCAAACGCGCCCGCCGTCATCGTCTTCGACGATCACCTGCCCGCGCCCGACCGCGACGCCGGGAGCGGTCGCATGGCGTTCATCCTCAAGTCGCTCGCCGGGTGGAGCCGCCCCGTCTTCGTCTCGACGGGTAAGCAGCGCAGCGCGCGCGACGAGCGGCGCCTGTGGCGTGACGGCGTCGAGACGGCGAGCGCGGTTGACTGCCCGCGCCTGCTGAAAGAGAGAGGCTTCCGCGCGGCAATCGTCAGCCGCCCCGATCTGGCGGAGGCGTTCATCCCGGCGATACGCCGCGCCGCGCCCGGCGTGAAGATCGTCTTCGACATGGTGGACGTTCACTTCATCCGCCTCGAGCGCGAGGCGGCGGTGACGGGCGACGCGCGCGCGGCGTCCGAAGCGGCGCGCTACCGCGAGCTCGAGGCGCGGCTCGCGCGCGCGAGCGATCTCGTCTGGTGCAACTCCGAAGACGACCGGCGCGCGATGGAACAGCTCGCGCCGGGCGCGCGCTTCGAAGTCATCCCGACGATCCACACGCCGCGCGCGCGCGGGCTCGCGTTCGACGCGCGCCGCGACCTGCTCTTCCTCGGCAACTTCGCGCACCGCCCGAACCGCGACGCCGTACACTTCTTCGTCGGCGAGATTCTCCCGCTCGTCCGCGAGTCTCTGCCGGACGCGAGGCTGCACGTCGTCGGCGACAACGTGCCGCCGGAGATCGCCGCGCTCGCCGCGCCGGACGTGCGCGTGCTCGGCTACGTGCCCGACATCGAGCCGCTGTTCGCGTCCGCCCGCGTGATGGTCGCGCCGCTCCGCTTCGGCGCGGGCGTCAAGGGCAAGATCGGCGACGCGCTCGCGCACGGCCTGCCCGTCGTCACCACCGCAATCGGCGCGGAGGGCATGGGGTTCACTAACGGCGTCGAAGCCCTCATCGCCGACGGGGCGCGCGCCTTCGCCGACGCTACGTTGCGCGCCTACACCGACGCCGCGCTCTGGCGGAAACTCTCCGACGCCGCTTACGCGCACCTCGCGCGCGGCTTCACGCCCGAGGTCGTCCGCCACGTCGTCAACGACTCGCTCGCCGAGATCATCGGGCTCGCCCGCGACGACAACGACCCGCACGCGACCGCGCGACCGGCGAGTCTTGACGCGGCTCCGGGCGAGCCCGCCGGGCGCGCACAGCCTGACGCTCGAGCTGAATCGTGAGAATCCTGATCACAGGCGGCAACGGCTTCGTCGGCGGCTCGTTCGGTCGCCTCGCCGCGCGCGCGGGGCACGAGGTTTTGGGCGTCGGGCGCGCCTCGCAAGCCGCGCGCGGCTGGCTCGGCGCGTACGCGCAAGCCGACGCCGCGAGCGCAGACCTCTCCCCGCTCGTGCGCGACTTCGCGCCCGACGTACTCTTCCACGCCGCGGGCACGGCGTCCGTCGCCGCTTCCATCAACGCGCCGCTCCAAGACCTGCGCGCCTCGGCGCTCACCTTCGCCAACCTGCTCGACTCGGTGCGCCGCTCGGGCACGCGCCCCGTCGTCCTCTTCCCTTCGAGCGCCGCCGTGTACGGCGAGCCCGCGACGCTCCCCGTCGCCGAGGACGCGCCCGCGAGCCCCATCTCGCCCTACGGCTTCCACAAGGCGGCGTGCGAGCTCGTCGCGCGCGAGTACGCCGACTGCTTCGGCGTGCGCGTCGCGGTCTGCCGCCTCTTCTCCCTCTTCGGCGCGGCGCAAAGAAGGCTTCTGGTCTGGGAACTCTACAGGCAGTTCGCGGGCGCGGGCGAGACCGTCTGGCTCGAAGGCACGGGCGACGAGACGCGCGACTACCTGCACGTGGACGACGTCGCCTCCGCGCTCCTCGCGCTCGCCGACACGCAGCTCGCCGCGCGCGCGACATCGGGCGCGAACTTCATCACCGTCAACGTCGCGAGCGGCGAGGCGACGCGCGTCGCCGACCTCGCCGCGCAAATCCGCGCGCTCGTCGCCCCCGCGAAAGAGATTCGCGCGCGCGGCGTCGCGCGCCCCGGCGACCCGCGTGCTTGGCGCGCCGACATCACGCGCCTGCGCGCGCTCATTCCCGGTTGGCAGCCCGCCCCGCTCGCAGACTCGCTCGCCCGCTGTGTGGCCCGCTGGCGGAAAGAGTCTGACTGAGCGGAACCATCCGGCGCGAACCGTCGCGCCCGCCTCACGCGCCCTCGATCCAGCGCTCGTACCACGCGCTCAGGTTCAGCAGCGCCCACAGGTGGAAGCTCCAGTCGCGCGCGCCGCGGCGGTGCTCGTCAACCAAGCGCGCGACGAATCGGTAGTCGAAGAACTCGCGCCGTCGCATCGGCGAGTTGAGCACGTGCGCGTCGAGCAGACGCCCGGCGTCCTCCCTCAGCCACTCGCGTACGGGCGCGCCGAAGCCGCGCTTCGGGCGGTGGAGCAGCTCGCGCGGTAAGACCTCTTCGAGCGCGCGCTTCAGGACGTGCTTGCCGCTCGCGCCTTTCACCTTGAGATCGCGCGGCAAGCCCATCGCGAAGGTCACCAGCTTGTCGTCTAAGAACGGCACGCGCGTCTCGACCGAGGTCGCCATCGTGATCTTGTCCACGCGCATCAGCAGTAGCTCCGGCAGTCGCAACTGAAGCTCCAGGTAGATCATCCGCGCGAGGAAATCGCTCGACGGGCGCTCGCGCGCGACGTGTTCGAGGTACGGCGCGACGACTTCGTAAGACGTGCGCTCACGAAAACGCTCGCGCATCTGCGGCGAGAGCAGTCGCGGCTTGAGCGTCTCGTCAAACACAATCGCCGCGCCCCAGAACAATTCTTCGCCCGCGCCGAGTCTGCGCGCCAGCTCGACGGCGAGCGACTTCGCGCCGACCGCGCCGAGTAAAGTTTGCGCGCCCGCGCCCGCGGTGCGACGTGCCGCGCGCGGCAACCGCTCCGCGTGCCGCCAGAAGCGCTCGTAGATTTTCAGGTAGCGCACGTACTTGTCGTAGCCGCTCAAAATCTCGTCCGCGCCCTCGCCGCTCTGCACGACGATGGTGCCCGACTCGCGCGCCAATTTCGCCACGTAGTAGAGCGGCACGCAGACCGGATCGGCAACGGGCTCGTCCTGGTGGAAGACGAGATCGGAGAGGAACGAGCGCATCTCCGCCTCGCCGATGACGACCTCGTGGTGCTCCGTGGCGAACCTCTCGGCGACGGCGCGCGCCGCGTCCAGCTCGTTGTACTCCTCCTCGTCGCGGAAGCCGACGGTGAACGTGCGCACGGGGCGCGACATCTCCTCCGCCATCAGCGCGACGTTCGCCGAAGAGTCCACGCCGCCCGACAGGAAGACGCCGAAGGGCACGTCCGCCATCATCCGCTTCTTCACGGACGCGCGCAGCAGCCGCATCAGCTCCGCGCGCGCCTCCGCCTCGCTCATCTCTGGCGCGTGCTCCGGCGGCAGCGCGTCCCAGTAGCGCGTGATCTCCACGGAGCCGTCGCGCGAGGCGGTGAGCATGTGCCCGGCTGGGAGCTTTCGGACGTCGCGGAAGAGCGTCGAGGGCGCGGGCGTCGTGAGGAACGAGAGGTAGTGGTATAGCGCGTCCTCGTCAACCTCTGCCGTGACTGCGGGGTGCGCGAGGATCGATTTGATCTCGGAGGCGAAGAGGAAGCGACCGTCGCGCTGGTAGTAATAGAGCGGCTTGACGCCGAGCGGGTCGCGCGCGAGCACGAGCCGCTCGCGCGAGCCGTCCCAGAGCGCGACGGCGAAGTCGCCTTCGAGCGCGCGCACGAAATCCAGTCCGCGCTCTTCATAAAGATGAAGGATCGTCTCCGAGTCGGTGCGCGAAGAGTAGGCGTGACCGCGCCGCCCCAACTCTTCGCGCAAAGACGCGTGGTTGTAAATCTCGCCGTTGAAGACGAGCCACGCGCCGCGACGCGCGCAGCCGGGCATCGGCTGGTTGCCCGCGTGCGAGAGATCGACGATGGCGAGGCGGCGGAAGCCTAAACCCAGACGGCCGTCGTCGAGCACCGCCGCGCCCGCGTCGTCGGGACCGCGGTGCGTCATCAAGTCGCGCATCCGCTCGACGAGCCCACGCTCGACGCGCGGCGCGCTCGCGCCGTACTCCCACACTCCGCAGATTCCGCACATAAAAAC
>JAIVGV010000381.1 GCA_020201365.1 Acidobacteriota bacterium | reverse complement strand
GCGCCCGCCACCGTCCCGCGCAAGAACGTCCTGCGTCTCATCGAACTTCCCTCCGTGCGCGCGCGTCAGCGATCAAAGCTGCGCGCGACTGTCATCTATTTTCGAGCGCGAGACTTACGGTCGCGGGAGGCTGCGGGCGCACACACTCGCGCGCCCTTAGCCTCCTGCGTCGTCGGCGCGAAGCCGTCAGCGGTTCTGATCGAGCGGCAGGTCTGGCTCGACGACGACGCGCGTCGTGTAGTCCTTGCCGCCGACCGAGAGCTTGACGAGGTACGTGCCCGGCTCGACGGGCGGACCCACGTTGAAGAGACCGCCGAAGCCGCCGCCCCCGCCGCCGCCTTGACCGCCGCCGCCGCCTCCGCCTCCGCCGAAGCCGCCGGGCAGGTTGGCGGGACGCGGTGGCGGGTTGCCGCGCAGGTTCCACTGCACGCGGTTGACGCCGACATCCTTCGTGCCGACGAGGTTGCGAACCACTCTGCCGCTGTAGTCGCTGATCGTGATCCGCACGTCGCCCGCAGGCGCGCTCTTCAAGTAGTAGCTGATCGCCGTCCCCTGCGCGGGGTTGACGCCGCGAAAGAGTTTCGCGCCCGTCGCCGCGCGCGAGTAGCGCGGGTCGTTGTACCACTGCACGGCGGGGCGCACGTCGAAGAGGTGCGCGTCGGCGTCCGTCACGCGCGAGGAGAGCTGTTGCAGCGGCGTGATGTCGTCGAGGATGTAGATGCCGCGACCGTGCGTGCCGACGACGAGGTCGTTCTCGCGCGGGTGCACGAGGATGTCGTCAACCCTCACGCGCGGCATCCCCGACATGAACTGCTTCCACTCGCCGCCGCCGTTCAAGGAGACGTAGAGACCGGACTCCGTACCCGCGTAGAGCAGGTCTTTGTTCTTCGGGTCTTCGCGCACGACGTTGACGTTGCCGAGCGGGAGGTTGCCCGTGATGTTCTTCCACGTCGCGCCGTAGTCGCGCGTGACATAGACGTAGGGCTTGAGGTCGTCGAAGCGGTGACCGTCCACCGAGACGTAGCACGTCGCGGCGTCGAAGTGCGACGGCTCGACCCGCGTGACGTGGTAGAGCTCGCCCTGCTTCTCGGAGAGGATCGAGATGTTCTTCGAGACGTTCGTCCAAGTCGCGCCGCCGTCGCGGCTGACCTGCACGTTGCCGTCGTCCGTGCCGACCCAGACGACGCCGGGCAGGGCGGCGGACTCGCCGATGGTGACGACGTAGCCGTAGTTCGTGTAGCCGTCGTTCTTCGAAGCCATCGGGTCTTTCCCGGAGACGCCCATGATCGACAAGGTGTTGCGATCGATGTGCTTGGTGAGATCGCCGGAAGCCGTCCAGGTGTCGCCGCGATCCATGGACTTGAAGAAGCGGTCGCCGCCGACGTAGAGCACGCGCGGGTTGTGCGGCGAGATGACGATGGGCGTGTTCCAGTAGAAGCGGAACTGCGTGCCGGGCGGCGGCGCGGGCACGACGTTCGAGGTCGCCGCGAACTGACCGCCGAAGCCCCCGAAGCCCTGCGCCGCGGCGGCAGCCGCCACCGCCTGCAAAGCCTCTTCCGGCGACTGCTCGGCGGGAGCGGGCGCGCCCGGCGGGTTCGCGCCCGGCTGCTGACCACCGGCTGGCGTCCCGGCTGGCGTCGCCGCGCCGCTCTGTCCGCCGCCGCCGCGACCGCCGCCGCCGCCGCCGCCGCGTCGCGGCGTCGCGACGCGCGGGCGGATCGAGACGCCGCGACCGGTGCGCAGATCGAGTCGGCTCATCGCGCCGTTCTGCGACTCGGAATAGACGGTCGCGAAGTCTGTCGGATCGACCTGCGAATAAAACCCGTCGCCGCCGCCGGTGCGGAACCACTCGGCGTTGGTGATGCCGGCGTTGTTGCGCGTCTGCGAGGGCGCGCCCCAGGAGCCGTTGTCCTGCAAGCCGCCGTAGACGTAGTAGGGCTTACGCATGTCAACGGCGACGGCGTAGAACTGCGCCGCCGGAATCTGGTTGTTGTACTCCCAGGACGCGCCCTGATCGTAGGTCGTGTCGAGCCCGCCATCGTTGCCGAGCATGATGTGCTTCGGGTTGTTCGGATCGATCCAGATCGCGTGGTTGTCGCTGTGGGGGATGTTGGGTTCGAGCGACTTGAAGGTCTTGCCGCCGTCGGTCGAGATGCTGAAGTTCAAGCCGCCGACGAAGACGGTCTCCGGGTTCTTCGGGTCGACGCGAATCTGGCTGTAGTACATCGGGCGGTTGTTCTCGTTGCTCACGATGCGCCACGTCCGCCCCTTGTCGTCCGAGCGCCACACGCCGGATTTTTTCGGATCGAGCGGCGTCGGCGTCGGCGAAGCGTTCGGCGTCGCGGTCGGCGTGGGTGAAGCGCCCGGAGTCGCCGTCGGGCTCGGGGAGGGCTGCGCCGTCACGGGCTCCTCGCCGCCCGTGCCCTGACTCGCGCCGACCTCCATCTGCGCGTAGATCACGTTCGGGTTCGAGCGCGAAACGTCCAAGCCGATGCGACCGAGCGGCTTCACTTCCGGCAGCCCCGCGCCTTCGAGACGACGCCAAGTGCGACCCGCGTCAATCGTCTTCCAGATGCCGCTGCCCGCGCCGCCGCCGTTGAAGCCCCACGAAGTCCTGCGCCGCTGGTACGAAGCCGCGTAGAGCGTCTTGCTGTCGGAAGGATCCATCACGAGGTCTGTGAAGCCCGTGTCCTCGTCAATGTATTTGGACTGCGCCCAGGTGCGTACGCCGTCGGTCGTCTTGTAGACGCCGCGCTCCTTGTTCGGTCCGAAGAGGTGTCCGAGCACGGCGACGTACACGGTGTTCGCGTCGTGCGGATCGACGACGATGCGCGCGATGGACTGCGAATCTCTGAGCCCCATGTTGGCGAAGGTCTTGCCGCCGTCCGTGGACTTGTAGATGCCGTCGCCGAAGCTCGAACTCTGGCGGTTGTTCGCCTCGCCCGTGCCGACCCAGACCGTGTTGGGATCAGACGGCGCAATCGCGATGTCGCCGATGGAAGCGGTCGAGTAGGTGTCGAAGATCGGCGACCAGGTCGTCCCGTTGTTGATGGACTTCCAAACGCCGCCGGTGGCGAGACCGACGTAGATCGTGTAGGTGTCGTTCTCGACTACCGCGATGTCGTCAACGCGACCGCCCATGCTCGCCGGACCGATGCCGCGGAAGACGAAGCGCTTGAGCGTCGCGTCGTCAGACCAGTTGATCGGCGTCGGGGTGGGCGTCGGCGTCGCGGTCGGCGTCGGCGTGGGCGAAGCGTTCGCGCCCGTCGGCGGCGGCGACTGCTGCGCGTGCGTGACGAGCGTGGCGAGCGCGCCCGCCAAGACGAACGCGCACAGGCACACGAAGCCGTTGACGGCACTAGACCTTTCCTTCATGGTGGGCTCCCTTTTCAAAAATTTTTTCAGGTAGGTGGAAACTACGGAAGCGTCGGGGCGCAACTCGCCGCGAGTCGCTTCCCTACCGGCACGGACAAAGACGGAATTCGCCGCACAAACTAGCAGGGAAAATCGCGGAGCGCAACAACTATTCTTCGCCGTTTAATGAGCAAGGAAGGAAAGGCATTCACCGCGGAGGCGCAGAGTTAGCGCAGAGCTTACGCAGAGAAGACCGAACAACTCTCTGCGCCGACTCCGCGGGTCTCTGCGCCTCCGCGGTGAACGCCCCTTTCTCCTTCACACACGTCCGAAGCTAACCGCATATTGTCTCGCGGCGCGCTTCGCGGTAATCTCGCGACGATCAGGACAGACGCGGATGCTTCGGGGGAGGACAACGATGGCTCGCACCTTTCTGCTCACAGCCTGCGCCGCCGCGCTCGCCGCCGTCGCCTTCGCGGTCACGCCCGCGCTGCGCCGACACGCGCCGCCCGCCGCCTCGTCATCAACCGGCGCGGGCTCCTCGTCCGACTCGGGCGGGCGCGCCCCTTTGCTCGACGCGAAGACCGCCGCGCCCGCGCCCGCGTTCGCGGCGGGCAACTGGATCAACTCCGAGCCGCTCACGCTCGATTCCCTGCGCGGTCGCGTCGTCGTCGTGGATTTCTGGACGTTCGCCTGCTTCAACTGCCGCAACACGCTGCCCGCGCTCGAGCGGCTCAACGCAACCTACTCGGCGAAGGGTCTGACCGTCGTCGGCGTCCACACGCCGGAGCTTGAGCGCGAGCGCGTCTTCGAGAACGTGCGCCGCGAGGTCGCGTCGCTCGGCGTCGGCTACCCCGTCCTCACAGACAACGACTACGCGACGTGGAACGCCTACGGCGTCGAGGCGTGGCCCACCGTCTTCATCCTCGACCGTGCCGGGCGCGTCCGCTACAAGCACGTCGGCGAGGGCGCTTACGACGAGCAGGAGCGCGCCGTCAAAGCGCTGCTCGCGGAAGACTACAAAGGCGACGCCGACAAGACGCAAACGAACGGCGCGACGAACACGAACACGAGCGGGGGAGTGAAGATGAACGAGAAGGCTGCGGAGTCGCACGAGAAGATCGTGAAGTCGGACGAGGAGTGGCGCAAGGAGCTGACGCCCGAACAGTTCCACGTCATGCGCGAGAAAGGTACGGAGCGCGCGTTCACGGGCGCGTACTACGCCAACCACGAGACGGGCGAGTACCTGTGCGCCGCCTGCGGCTACGAGCTGTTCGCGTCGGGCGCGAAGTTCGATTCGGGGACGGGCTGGCCCAGCTTCTACGAGCCCGCCGCCGCCGACCACGTCGAGACCGTGCGCGACACGAGCTACGGCATGGTGCGCACCGAAGTGCGCTGCGCGCGCTGCGGCGCGCACCTCGGTCACGTCTTCCCGGACGGTCCGCGCCCCACGGGCTTGCGCTACTGCATCAACTCGGTCTCGCTCAAGTTCGTCAAGAAAGATCAGTAGCCCGCGCGGGCGCGCTCGCCCGCGGCGTCGCGCCGCCGTTCACGCGCGCGGGCGCCGCGAACACCTAGCCATTCTCCACACGCGGAGGTCGCCATGCGGATTAAGAGTCAGACGGTTTCGCTCCTGCTCATCTCGTCGGCGGTCGCGCTGCTCTCCCTGTCGTCGCCCGTCGCCCGCGGAACATCTCAGGAGTCCGGCATGAGACGTGAATCGTCAGGCGCGCACGCGCCTTCAGCCGCGGCGGGCGCGCGCCCCAAATTCATGTTCGTCATACACGGAGGCGCGGGCGCGATTGAGCGCGGCAAGATGACGCCGGAGCTGGAGAAGCAGTACCGCGAGAAACTGACGGAAGCTCTGGAAGCCGGCTACCGCGTGCTGAGCAACAACGGGAGCGGGCTCGACGCGGTCGAAGCCGCGATCCGCATCATGGAGGACTCGCCGCTCTTTAACGCGGGCAAGGGCGCGGTCTTCACGCACGAAGGCACGAACGAGCTCGACTCCTCGATCATGGACGGTCGCACGCTGGCCGCCGGCTCGGTCGCGGGCTTGAAGCACATCAGGAACCCGATCAGCCTTGCGCGCATGGTGATGGAGAAGTCGCCGCACGTGATGATGGTCGGCGAGGGCGCGGAGGCGTTCGCCAAGCAGCAGGGCGTCGAACTCGTCCCCGCGAGCTACTTCTACACGGAGCGGCGCTGGCAGGAGTTGCAGCGCGCGAAGGAAGAGGAGAAGCAGAAGCAGAACGCGCCGACGAAGAAGAACGCGCACGGCGAAGCGCCCGCGCTCGGCGAGGACGGCTTGCGCGGTACGGTCGGCGCGGTGGCGCTCGACTCGGCTGGCAACTTGGCGGCGGGGACTTCGACGGGCGGCATCACGAACAAGCGCTTCGGTCGCGTCGGCGACTCGCCCATCATCGGCGCGGGCACGTACGCGGATAACAACTCGTGCGCCGTCTCGGCGACGGGCGACGGCGAGTACTTCATCCGCGCCGCAGTCGCGCACGACATCTCGGCGCTCGTCGGCTACAAAGGAATGTCCGTGCAGGCGGCGGCTGACGCCGTGCTCGACAAGGTGAAGCGCATCGGCGGCACGGGCGGCGTCATCGTCCTCGACCGCGAGGGCAACTTCGCCGCGCCCTTCAACACGGCGGGGATGTACCGCGGGCACATCGGCGAGGACGGCAAGCCCGTCATCGAGATTTATAAAGACTGATCGATCAAGCCGAGACCGCTTGCTCAGACAGAGGCGACGCGCGCGCGCGCCACAATCCGAACGGGGAGCGACATGAAGATACTGCTTGCGACGGACGGCTCGGAGTGCAGCGAGCTGGCGGTGGAAGAGGTCGCGCGAAAGAAGTGGCCCCCCGGAAGCTCGGTGCGCGTCGTCTCCGTGATCGAACTGAACGCCGTCGTCGCAGCGGTGCCGGAAGCCTGCACGCCCGCGCAGGAGTTCTGCGATGAAGCCTGGGGCGCCGACCTGATCGTCGTCGGCTCGCACGGCAGGGGCTTCACCGGGCGGCTCCTCCACGGCTCGACCTCCCACGAAATCGCCACGCGCGCCAACTGCGAAGTCCGCGTCGTCACGCGGCGAGACTGACAACTCGTCGGGAAGTAGCCGCGCGACCCTGACGCGATTGCGCGGACGAAGGTTCACGGCGTCAAGAAAAAGCTAAACTCACGCACTCACAGGACAGGTGAATCGTGCCTTACAAAGACCCTCAGAAGCGGCGCGAGTACCAACGCGAATACATGCGCCGGTGGTATCAGGAGAACAAAGCAAAGCACATCGGCTATGTGAGGAACAGGGATCGTAGGATCGAGGAGTGGCTCAGGCAATACAAGCTCACTCTGAGCTGCGGAACCTGTGGCGAGAATCACCCAGCCTGCTTGGAGTTTCACCACATCAACCCAAAGGAAAAGAAGTTCACTATCGGCAGACAGGAGCGACGCATCACCTTAAAATCGCTGCAAGAGGAGATCGCTAAGTGCCGCATACTGTGCGCGAACTGCCACCGCAAGGAACATTGGCTACAGC
>JAIVGV010000380.1 GCA_020201365.1 Acidobacteriota bacterium | reverse complement strand
CCTTTTCTGAGCGCGATGAGTTGCCGGTAGAAGCGCGGGAACTCCGGGCGGCGCTCGGCGATCTGCCAGAGGATCGGAATCCGCTCGAAGAGCGCGGGCGCGCCCGACTCGGCGGTGTCGCCCACCTCCATCCCGTTGTAGAGCATCGGCACGCCGTCGAGCGTGAACATCAGGGCGGACGCGGCGAGCGCGCCCTCTTCGCCGAAGCGCGCAATGGCGCGACGCTCGTCGTGATTGTCGGAGAAGCGCATGTGCAGCGCGCCGCGCTCAAACGTCGCCTGCTCCTGCGTCCACGCCGCGCGCAATGCGGTCGCGGGCGCGCGCCCTTGCAGAACGTCGGTCAGCGCGCTGTGCAGGGGCCAAGCGTAGTCGAGGTCAAACGCTTTCGCCAACAGGGCAGGCTCGTACGCTTCGGCGAGCATGACGATGTCCGGCTTGATCTTTTCAAGTTCCGCGCGCGCCTGCTCCCAGAAATCCGTCGGCACCATGCCAGCCACGTCGCAACGAAACCCGTCCAAGTCGAACTCGCGCAGCCAGTACTTGAGCACGTCGAGCATGTAGGCACGCAGCCGCGGATTGTCGTAGTTGAGATCGGCAACGTCAGCCCAGTCGGGCACGGGCGGGATAATGCGCCCCGTCGCATCGTGCGTGTAAAAAGCTGGCGTCTGCATCATGACGCTGTCCCAGGCGGTGTGGTTCGCGACGATGTCTATGATCACCTTCAGCCCGCGCCGGTGCGCTTCGCGGACGAGCGTGTGCAAGTCCTCTTTCGTGCCGTAGTCTGGATTGACGGCGTAGTAGTCGCGCACGGCGTAGGGGCTGCCGACAGTGCCCTTCGCGCGCTCGCGCCCCACGGGGTGAATCGGCATCAACCAGAGAATGTTGACGCCCAGAGTTTTTAAGTCGTCGAGCCGCGCCGTCACGCCCGCGAGAGTTCCCTGCGGCGAGAAGACGCGGGGGAAGATTTCATAGATCACGCCGTCGCGCACCCACTCGCGGGACGGGCGCGCGGGCTCCTTCGCGTAATCACGCGCACGCTGCTCCTGCGCTCGCGCGCCGCCCGGAGACAACGACAGCAGCAGCGCGATCCACAGGCCGACGCGGCGTGCGGCTGCTCGAAACTTTCGTCGCATCATGCGCGGCGCGTCCCCGTCTCTCTGAAAGCTCAGTCTCATTCTCCATCAACCAGCCCGGTGCTCGGCACGGGCTGCGCGGACTGCTGCGGCACGAACGGCTCGTGCTCGTCGGCGCGCAAGACGGCCGCGCCCGGAACATCAGCGTGAACGTCCTCGACGCGCGCCACGAGCAGCGCGGCGAGGAGCATGAAGACGCCGCCGATGAGCACGACGTAGAGCGGCGCGCGCGGATTGTCCGCCCCGAAGACGCCGCGAATCAGTGGCCCGAAGGTGAGCGCTTGCGTGATCTCCGGGATGACGATGAAGAAGTTGAAGACGCCCATATAGACGCCCATGCGCGCGGCGGGCAGCGCGCCCGCGAGGATCGCGTAAGGCATCGAGAGGATTGACGCCCACGCGACCCCGACGCAGATCATCGAGACGACGAGCATCCACGGCTGACTGATGAGATAGACCGAGAGGAGTCCGACCGCGCCGGAGCCCGAGCCAAGTGCAGATCTGTACGGGCGCGAGCTGACGCATCGTGCGGGGCATCTCGCGCAAGGCGGTCAGGATTTCACCCAAGCCCGCCGCGAAGCCCGACTTCTGTTGTCGCAGGCGATTAAACTCCGCCATGTCCTCCGGCGGATATTCTTTCGAGGTCAGCACCGTCCAGATGACAGCCAGCAGGAACGAGAACGCGCCGATCTGGAATGCATATTTGATCGTGAGCGGGATGCCGCTCGCCGTGTTGCCGGTGACGCCGAAACGATGGAAGGCGAGCGGCAGCCAACCGGCAAACGTCGCGCCCAAGCCGATGAAGAAACTCTGCATGACGAAGCCGCTCGTGCGCTGCGCGTCGTTCAGTTTGTCCGCGACGAAAGCGCGAAACGGTTCCATCGAGACGTTGATGCTCGCGTCGAGAATCCAGAGCAAGCCCGCCGCCATCCAGAGCGACGAGGAGGTCGGCATGAAGAAGAGCGCGACGCTCGCGAGGATCGCGCCGACCAGAAAGTAAGGGCGACGCCGACCGAGTGGGCCCCACGTGCGGTCGCTCATCGAGCCGATGATCGGTTGAATGATGAGACCCGTGAGCGGCGCGGCGAGCCACAGCATCGGCAGGCGGTCGGGGTTCGCGCCGAGTCGCTCGTAGATGGCGCTCATGTTGCCGAGCTGCAAGCCCCAGCCGAACTGGATGCCGAGGAAGCCGAAGCTCATGTTCCAGATCTGCCAGAAGCTCAGGCGCGGTTTCTGCATGTCAGCACCTCCGGTGCAAGCCGTCGGCATTCAGCCGTCAGCGTTCAGCTCGATAGATTCTCCGAAACGTCAACGCCCCGACGCGGCGAAGATGGCGGCGGAGCGCGCGGGCAGCGTGATCGCGAGTTTGCCGTCGGCGACGCTCACGCTCTGACTCGCGGACAGCCGATCAGAGAGACGAGTGCCCTCGGCGAGACCTGTGGGGCGCGCGTCGCACACGAAGGTCGCAGGCTTCGCGTCGTTGTTGAAGGCGACGACGACTGCGTCGCGCTCAGTCTTGCGCGCGTAAGCCCACTGCTGCTCGGCGACGTAGAGGTTGACGAGCGCGCCGCGACGCAAAGGCTCAAGCTCGCGACGCAACCGGCCCAACAGACGCAAGCGATCAAACGCATCGCGCTCTTCCGGCGTGCGCGCGCCCGTGTCGAAAGCGTTGTGCGCGTCGCCAGCCCAGCCGCCGGGGAAGTCGCGGCGGTTGTCGGGGTCGCCCGCGCCGCGCATCGCGATCTCGTCGCCGTAGTAGAGCTGCGGCGTGCCGCGCATGGTCATGACGAGAGTCTCGGCGAGCTTCAAGCCCGCGACGTCCGCGCCCGGCTCGGACATGAAGCGCGGCATGTCGTGGTTGCCGATGAGCGGCAGCAGCACCGACGGGTTCGGGTAGAGATGATCGTAGCTCACGATCTGCACAGCCTCGCGCAAAGGTTTGCCCTCGGCGAAGGCACGGCGCACGGGATAGAGCAACGGGAAATCAAAGAGCGTGTCGAGCCCCGTGTCTATCCGGTCGAAGCGCGCCCGCCCGCCCTGATAAAAGCTCGTGTGCGCGACATCGCCGTCCAAGACTTCGCCGACGACGTTGACGTGCGGGTACTCGCGCTTGACGGCCGCCGTCCAATCGCGCCAGAAGCTGTCGGGGACGTACTGCCAGGTGTCTTGCCGGATGGCGTCAACGCCGGTCATGCCGATCCACCAGAGCGTGTTCTGAATCTCGTAGCGCGCCGCTTCCGGGTCGTGCTGGTTCATGTCGGGCAGGATGTCAACGAACCAGCCCTCGAGGACGGTGCGCTTGAGCTGGGGGAGCGCGTGCGGGTCGTGCAAGACCCACGTCTGAAAATTGTTGGCGAGGTGCCGCGCCTGCGTGCCGTTGTACCACGTCGCGGTCGGCGCGCCCTCGACGTTCCACGGGTGGTAGGGGCCCGTGTGGTTGGCGACCTCGTCTTGAATAACCTTGATGCCGTTGCGGTGCGCCTCGTCAACGAGCCGGCGCAGATCGTTCATTGACCCGAAATGCTCTTCGACGCCGTAGTAGTCAACCGCGCCGTAACCGTGATAGTCGGTGATGGGCTCGCGCGCGCCGCCGGGCTTGTCCGGATACTGCTCGCGCTCGTTCAGGTGGTTGACGTTGTCGTACCAGGGCGTGAGCCAGATGGCGGTGACGCCGAGGTCTCTCAGGTAGGAGAGATGGTTGATGACGCCCTGAAAGTCGCCGCCGTGGTAGTAGCGTGTTTTCGTGCGGTCGTACAAGCCGCGCGAGACGTCGGGGTCGTCGTTCGACGAATCGCCGTCGCTGAAGCGGTCGGTCATGATCAGGTAGATCACGTCGTCGGTCGTGAAGCCTTGAAAGCGACCGGCGCGCGCGAGCGGCGCGGAGATTTCAAACGGCGCCTCGGAAACGCCCCCCGGCGTCGAGAGGCGCAAGGTGCGCACGCCCGGCGCGGCATGAGGCGCGACCGTTACGTCAGCGAACAGATACGTGCCCGCCGCGTTCGTGCTGACGCGACTGGCGCGCAAGCCCGCGCCCCGCACTTCGACCCGCGCGCCCGATAGGTTGCGCCCGCGAATTAACACCCGCACCGGATTGATCGAATGGTCAGCCCACCAGTTCGGCGGCTCGACCTTTAAGATCGTCGGCGCGGCGTGCTGCGCGTCGGCGCTCGCAAACGCGAGACAGCAGGCGAAGAGAAGAGCCGCGCCCAACCGCGCGGCTCGTTTCGTGTGACCGGTGTGAGACATGAGAGACATCGCATGGGTCGCTCTGGTCGAAGTAGAAATGCCCGGTAGAATTGCGCGCGCGCATTATATCGTAACCCGACTCGCCGTGACAGGTTCATTATTCGACGGCGCGACGCTGCGCCTCGTCAATCAAATCATCGTCGGCTTCCTCGTTTGCCGCGATGTCGGCGAATCTGTAGTATGCAAACTTGTTCGCGCGCCGGTGGGGCCAAGTGGAACGCGCCTTTCGCCGCGACGCCGGTTTCCGACTCTCCGAGTAGTAATCATTGACGTTGAAGGCACGAGGTACAGCGACTAAGTCCGTCTCGACGGTTGCGCTGGTCGCGCTCGTCTGGCACGCCGCAGTTGTCGGCGTCCCGGCGCGACAGACTCCGGCGGCACAGTCCCCGACGCCGACGCAAGCTCCAACGCCGCAAGGGATGGGCGGCGTCTCGACCGGCGCGGCGCGCACTTACACGTCGCGTCGAACCGTCGGCGTGACCGACCCTGCGGCTCCGAGGGTCTTCGAAGACGTGACGGCGCGCACCGCCCTCGCGAACTTCAAGCATCGTTCAGGCTCGCCCGCCAAAGATTACATCGTCGAGACGGCTTCGGGCGGCACGGCCGTCTTCGACTACGACGGCGACGGGCGCCCCGACATCTACCTCCTCAACGGCTCGACCATCGCCGCCCAGCGGGGCAAGGAGAAGCCGCCGCGCGCCGCGCTCTACCGCAACCTCGGCGGCTGGAAGTTCGAGGACGTGACCGACAAGGCGGGCGTGGCGAACGAGCGCTGGGGCATGGGCGTGGCGGTGGGCGACTACGACAACGATGGCCACCCCGACATCTTCGTCGGCAACTTCGGCACGTCGCGCCTCTACCACAACAACGGCGACGGGACGTTCACCGATGTCGCCGAAAAACTGGGCGTCGCGCGTAAGGGCTGGTCAACCGGCGCGAGCTTCGGCGACTACGACAATGACGGGCGGCTCGACCTGTTCGTTCCCGGCTACGTTGACCTCGACCTCAACCACCTGCCGCCGAGTCCGGCGGACGCGGGCAAGCCCGGTCAGATCGGTCAGAACTTCTGCCAGTTTCGCGGCGCGCCCGTCATGTGCGGGCCGCGCGGACTGAAGGGCGAGCACGACACGCTCTACCACCAGAAGCCGGACGGCACTTTCGAAGACGTGTCGGACAAGACGGGCGTCAACGACGCGCCCGGCTACTACGGCTTCTCCTCGGCGTGGGTGCGTGCCAACGACGACGACCTGCTCGACCTCGTCGTCGTCAACGACTCGACGCCGAAGCAGCTCTACATCAATCTCGGTGGCGGCAAGTTCGAGGAGACGGGCTACCCTTCTGGGATGGCCCTCAACGAGAACGGACGCGAGCAAGCCGGCATGGGGCTCGCCGTCGGCGACTACGACAACGACGGGCGCGTTGACTTCTACGTCACCAATTTCTCGGACGACTCGAACACGCTCTACCGCAACGACGGCGACGGCAACTTCACCGACGTTACTTATCAAGCCGGTCACGGCGAGCCGACGATCCCCTTCCTCGGCTGGGGGACGGCCTTCCTCGACTTCGACAACGACGGCTGGAAAGATGTCTTCGTCGCCAACGGGCACGTCTATCCGGCGGTTGACAATTACCAGTGGGGCACGTCCTTCGCGCAGCAGCCGCTCCTGTTCCGCAACCTCGGCGCGGCGGGACGCTTCGCGCGCGTCGGCGCCGCACCCGGCACGGGGCTGGCTGGAGCGTGGGTCAGTCGCGGTCTCGCCGTCGGCGACCTCGACGGTGATGGCCGCCCCGATGTCGTTCTCAACAACATGGATGCGGCGCCCACCCTGCTTCGCAACGTGACGGCGACGGCGAATCACTGGCTGCGCCTGAAACTCGTCGGCGACCCGGCGCGCAGGAGTCCGCGCGACGCGACCGGCGCGACCGTCTTCGTCACGACGGGCAAGCTGCGCCAGCGCGGCGACGTGGTGAGCGGCGGCAGTTACGCGTCGAACAACGATCCTTGCCTCCTGTTCGGTTTGGGCGCGGCGGCTAAAGTTGATCGCCTCGAAGTGGAATGGCCCGACGGCTCGCGCGAAGTGTTCGACGTGGCCGGCGTGGATCGCACGGTGACTCTCACGGAGGGGAAGGGAGCGAAGTGAGCCCGCGCGCCGCGGCAAGAGAAGCGGGTCGGGAAGGGGGAGACAACGTCATGCAACTCCCGGACTGACTTCCGTTCCACCGCTCGCACGGCGTCTGACGCTGAAGTCCCGTACATGGCCCGAAAGGAGAGTTCGCGTTGAAGGCGGAAGATAAAGCGCCCCCCCTGAGTCTCAAAAAGAGGCTCTTTTTTACCTTAATTGTTACGGCTGTTGTGGGGGTGCTCGCGCTCTCGGCCACGGAGCTGATCGTCCGACGCACCTCCCGAAGATACCCCACGCCCGCGGCGCTGAGGGATCGGACTCTGGAATACGCGCCGGCGCTCTTCGCCAGACACGTCTTCCCGCGCAAGGAGCTGCGGGCCAACAACGAAGACGAGAATAACCCGGTCGAATACTACATCAACGGGAAGGGCTACCGCGGGCGCGACTTTTCGGCCGCGAAGCCCGCGGGAGCGATCCGGATAATCTTTTACGGCGGCTCCGCCACATTCGACGTGAACCTGCCGGAAGGGCGCGACTGGCCCCACAGGGTTGAAAGCATTCTCAGGGAGAACGGCTACCCGCAGGTGGAGGTCATCAACGCCGGCGCCCCGGGGCACGCCTCCTGGGACAGCTTCGGGAGACTATTCTCCGAGGGCCACCTCTTCAGCCCCGATTACGTGGTCTCCAATAACGGGTGGAACGATTTCAGGTACTTCCGTTCGGACGAACCGCTGCTCAGGGAGTTCCAGCCCTTGTGTCAGTCCTCGAGGAACACCGACCCGCGACTCAACTACCGTAACAGGATTGACGGCCTGTTGTGCGAGCACTCTCAGTTGTACCTGCGTCTGCGCTCGCGCTATTACGACTGGCGGCTCAAGCTCGGCCCGATGGGCGCGAAGCCCGGGGGCGACTACTCTTCCGAGATCACCGAGACGGCGCTCAGGCAGTACTACCTGAACCAGGTGATGTTCGTTGACGCGGCGCGCGAGATAGGCGCCGTCCCCGTGCTGATGACGGAGGCGAGGCTGACGGCACCGAATAATACGGAGAGCGAGAAAGCCCGCATCGCGCCCTACCTCGATTACGTCAAGCTCAACCGCGAAGGGCTCCTCAAAGCCTACGAAGGGATCGAGGGCACACTCCGCAAAATATCCGCCGAGAAGAACGTCGAGCTGATCGACGTCTCGAACGAATTGGACGGGAGGGACGAGTATTTCACCGACGTGGTGCACCTGACCCCGGCCGGCTCGGAGGAACTGGCACAGTTGACTGCGCGGCGGTTGATGGAGCTTTTAAAGGGCAGAGAGCGGAAGGACGCGGGCCGCCAGTAGCGGGCTCGGGTCAAGCGTGACCGGCGGAATGTTAGTTAACACTCGCGCCGCGAGATCGCTTCGGAATAGACGGCCTCGTAACTCCTGACGCATTCCTCTATGAGGAATCGCTCGCGCACCATCTCGCGCGCGGCCCGCCCCATCCGCCCCGCGAGCCGCCGGTCCTCGGCGAGGCGCAGGATTGCGCGCGCGAGCGCTTCGGGCCGCATCGGCGGGATCAGGAGGCCCGTCTTTCCATGAACGACAAGTTCGGGGTTGCCGCCGGAGCGCGCGGCGACGACGGGGATGCCTGCGGCCATGGCCTCCAGGACGGCGTTGCTGAAGCTCTCCGTCACGGAAGGGTGCGCGACGATGTCGAGC
>JAIVGV010000002.1 GCA_020201365.1 Acidobacteriota bacterium | reverse complement strand
ACCGTTCACCGTGTCGTCGCCGACGAGCGTGACGCCGGGGCGCGACTTGAGCTGGTCAGCCATCTGCGCCGGGGTGAGCGAGCGCACGTCGAAGCCGGTCGTGCCGGGACCGAGTTCCAGATACTGTTTGCGCGAGGGGAGGACGATGTAACGCTTGTCCGCGCGGTCGAGGAAGACCAGCTCGCCGATGACGGGCAGGTTCGTCACGTCGTAGCGACGGTTGTCGCCGCTGCGCGCGATCTGTACGGTCGGCACGTTCGCCGCCTGCCCCCTGTTCGTCGCCGCCTGCGTGATGACGAGCGTCGCCGTGTACTCGTTCGGCTCGCGCGTCTCGAAAGCCGTGGGCGAGGAGGTCATCTCGTTGGCGTTCGAAGAGGCGTTGATGTTCGCCGCGTTGGCGTTCGACGCGTTCGTGGTATTGGTGTTAGTGCCGGGCTGGCAGGCGGTCGCCAGGAGGGCGAGGGCGAGCGCTGGCGTCAAAAGTTTTCCGGTCTGCTGATAGCGCATGGCAAAAGACTCCTCCGTCGTCGGCAAAGATCGGGGAAGAACGATTCGGTTTTACTCGCAGGGGATTTAGCGGCGGAAGGATAGCACAGAAAGGGGAAATGATGAACGAGGAATGATGAACGATGAACGAAAGGCAACTGCCTTCAATTCATCATTCCGCATTCCTCATTAATCATTCCTCGTCGTACCTCGTCGGCTCGTCGGCGTGCGGGACGAAGCAGCGGCGGCAGCGCGCCTCGTAGGCGTCGGACGCGCCGACGACGACCTGTCCCTCGACCTCGACGGTGCGCTGCGAGTAGTTGGCGGGCTGACCGCAGCGCACGCAGATGGCGTGCGTCTTGGTGATGTACTCGGCGACGGCTAAGAGTTGCGGCATCGGCTCGAAGGGCTTGCCCGTGTAGTCCTGATCGAGCCCGGCGACGATGACGCGCACGCCGCGCTGGGCGAGTTCGTTCGCCACGGCCACAAGATCGTTGTCGAAGAACTGCCCCTCGTCTATGCCGACGACATCGGTGTCCGCTCTCACCTGTTTGAGAATCTCGGAGGCGCGTTCGACGACGCCCGACTCGTGGCGCATCTCCGAGTGCGAGACGATGTGGTCGTGCGAGTAGCGCGTGTCAATCAACGGCTTGAAGACCTGCACGCGCTGGCGAGCGATCTTGGCGCGGCGCAGGCGGCGGATCAACTCCTCGGACTTCCCCGAAAACATCGAGCCCGCGATGACCTCGATCCAGCCCGGCGTCGTGCGGTGCGGGATGACGCCCGGATGCTCGTCGTTACCCTGTGCGATAAACTCTTCCATTGGCTACCGACCCTCGAACAACTCCGAATTGTAGAACGGCGCGAACGCGGCGACGAGCGCCGACTCGAAGCTCTGCGCGCGCGTCAGAAGCTCCTTCGAGATGACGCCCCACGCGCCCTGCTTACTCCGCACGTCGCGCTCGCCCGCGTACTCGTCAATCACTTCGCCGAGCTCGCGCCTGCCGATGACGACCTGCCGGACTATCGAAGCGGGCACGCAGACTGAGGGGCTGATGCCGAAGTGCCCGCGCGCGCCGTCGGTGGCGTATGCCCAGCCCTGGAGGAAGGTGTGGCGCACGCCGTCGAGCGTGACACAGTGGAAGCCGCCTTCGAGCCCGACGTAGAGGTCTGCGCGCTCGCCCTCGGCGCGCAAGGTTTCTCGCACGGCGAGTGCGCGCTCGCGCGCCCCGCGCATCAGTTGCGCGTCGGTGAGCGGCATCGCGGGCGCGCCCGTCTCGACCTCGCGCGCGACGATCTCAGCCTTGTCCCACGCGCGCTCGACGGTCGCCACGCGCGCGATTGCCGAGCGCACCGCCAGCAGCTTGGCTGAGCGCGTCGAGCCGACGGCGATCCTCATCGTCTTCATCCTCGGCGGGGCGGGCGCGGGGAGTCTTTTGCGTCGGCGGGCAAGCGTCGTCGCCGCGGGCGCGTCGAAAGCTAACAGAGGCGCGCGGCGCAAGTCAAAGCAGGGCGACTCGCGGCACGGCGCTTTAGTTCGAGTCGGCTGTGGGCGGAAAGGCGTTCACCGCAGAGTCGCAGAGCAGTCGCAGAGTTCTCGCAGAGAAGAGGTCTTCTCTCTGCGTAAGCTCTGCGTGATCTCCGCGCCTCTGCGGTGAACGCGGCTCAGCCTTTATTTCAACTTCAAATCGAACCATCAACCCACTCGCGCGCGAAGTTCGCCTTGCTTGACTTTCGCCGCGCCGGTTGCAATGCTTCGAGTATCGAAGCACGCCGAGAATAGCGAGCTAAAACCCCCGCGTTTCGAGGAGGCGAGAGGAGTGCCCGCGAGCGATCTGATTTACGACTGGAACCGGGTCGAGCCGACGTTCGACGCGCCGCGCCGCAAGGTCAGTTTCGACGACGAGACCTTGCGCGACGGGCTACAGTCGCCGTCCGTCTGCGAGCCTTCGGTCGAGCGCAAGCTGGAGCTGCTGCACCTGATGGACGACCTGCGGATAGACACCGCCGACATCGGTCTGCCGGGCGCGGGCGGCACACACGCCGCCGGGGTGGAGCGGCTCGCGCGCGAGATCGCCGAGCAGAAGATGCGGATTCGTCCCAACTGCGCCGCGCGCACGCACCGCAACGACATCACGCCCATCGCCGAAATCTCGCAGCGCGCAGGGATCGCTATCGAAGCCTGCACGTTCATCGGCTCCTCGCCCGTCCGCTTCTACGCCGAGGAGTGGACGCTCGACAAGCTCTTGAAGCTGACCGAGGAAGCCGTCACCTTCGCCGTCTCGCAAAACCTCCCCGTCATGTTCGTCACGGAGGACACGACGCGCGCCGCGCCCGACACGATCCGCGCGCTCTACACGACGGCGATCCGCTGCGGCGCGCGCGCCGTCTGCGTCTGCGACACGGTCGGGCACTCGACGCCGGACGGCGCGCGCGCCGTCGTCCGCTTCGTCAAGAAGATCATCGAGGAGCAGGGCGAGCAGGTCAGGCTCGACTGGCACGGTCATCAGGATCGCGGGCTCGGGGTGATCAACTCCATCGCCGCCATCGAGGGCGGCGCGGATCAGGTGCACGGCACGGCGCTCGGCGTCGGCGAGCGCGTCGGCAACACGCCGATGGATCAGTTGCTCGTCAACCTCAAGCTGCTCGGCTGGATTGACAACGACCTGTCGAAGCTGCGCGACTACTGCGAGAAGGCTGCGGAGTCTTGCAACTGGACGATCCCGCTCAACTACCCCGTCTTCGGTCGCGACGCCTTCCGCACGGCGACGGGCGTGCACGCGGCGGCGGTCATCAAGTCCTACCGCAAGGGCGACGCGGAGCTCGCCGACCTCGTCTATTCGGGCGTGCCCGCGGGTCAGTTCGGCTTGCGACAGGTGATCGAGGTCGGACCGATGAGCGGCAAATCCAACGTCGTCTATTGGCTCGAATCGCGAGGGCTGGAGGCGACCGACGAGCGCGTCTCCCGCATCTTCGACCGCGCCAAGAGCGCGCAGGGCGTGCTCAGCGAAGACGAAGTGATGGCGCTGGTGTGAAAGTCAGAACTAGGAACGATGAACGATGAAGTGAAAGCAACTCGCTCTCACTTCATCGTTCATCGTTCTTACTTCATCGTTTCTTCCCATGGCTAGTCCCACGACCGCAATCTCGCACGAACAAGCCGTCGCCGATCTGCTGGCGGACTCGCGCGTGCGCCGCGCGTTGAGCTTCTTCGAGGAGCGTGCGGAGGAGATCACGGAGGAGCACGCTGGCGTCTGCGCGATTCCGGCGCCGCCGTTCGGCGAGGCGGCGCGCGCCGAATACTTGGCGGCGCGGCTGCGTCAGTGCAGGTTGAGTGATGCGAAGCTGGACGAGGAAGGGAACTGCGTCGCGCTGCGTCGCGGGAGAAACTTGCGACCGCTCGTCGTCGTGAGCGCGCACCTCGACACGGTCTTTCCCGAAGGCACGAGCTTCGCGGTGCGGCGCGAGGGCGGAAGGCTGCTTGCGCCGGGCATCGCGGACGACGGGTGCGGGCTGGCGGCGCTCCTGGCGGTCGCGCGCGCGCTCGCGGAGTTTGAGATCGAAACCGGTGGATCGTTGCTCTTCGTCGGGACGGTCGGCGAGGAGGGCGAGGGGAACTTGCGCGGCGCGCGCCACCTGCTCGTCCGCGGCGAGTGGGCGGAGGAGATAGACGTTTTCCTGAGCCTCGACGGGCCCGGCGTCGAGCGCATCACCAACGCGGCGCTCGCCTCTCGGCGCTACCGCGTGCGGTTCGCGGGCGCGGGCGGACACTCCTGGGGCGACTTCGGCGCGGCGAACCCCGTCCACGCGCTCGGTCGCGCCGTCGCGCGGATCAGTGCGTACCCCGCGCCGCAGAATCCTCGGACGACTTTCAACGTCGGTCGCGTCGCGGGCGGGACGGGCGTCAACGTCATCCCGCAAGAGGCGACGATGGACGTTGACTTGCGCTCGGAGTCGCCGGAAGAGCTGCGGCGGCTCGACGCGTTCTTCCGCCGCGCCGTGCGCGAGGCGGCGGGCGAGGAGAACGGCGCGCGCCGCGCGCAGACGTCGCCGCTCGAATTGGACGTGAAGCTGATCGGCGACCGACCCGGCGGCGCGACCGCGCCCGACTCGCCGCTCGTCGCGCTCGCCCAAGCCTCGACGCGCGCCGTCGGCTACACGCCGCGTCTCGACTGTTCTTCGACGGACTCTAACGTCGCCATCTCTTTGGGCGTGCCCGCCGTCACGCTCGGCGCGGGCGGCTCGTCCGGCAACTCGCACACGACCGAAGAGTGGTACGACCCGCGCAACCGTCACCACGGCTTGCAGCGCGCGCTGCTCCTCACGCTCTCGCTGGTCGGTCTCGCAGACTGATGGAGCGCGCCGGAAAATTTTTGCCACAGAGGACACAGAGGGCACAGAGGGAAAGTATGAACGAGGAACGAGGAACGATGAACTGAAAGACAACTTGCCTCCGCTTCATCGTTCCTACTTCATCGTTTCTCTCCGTGATCTCTGTGTCCTCTGTGGCTAATCTCCGTATGCGCGCGTCGGAACTCCGCGGGCGTCGCGCCCGTCCGGCGGCGGCAGGCGCGGTGGGAGGCGCTCGGCTCGGAGAAGCCGAGCAGGTTGGCGACCTCGCAGATCGCCACCTCGCGCGCGCTCTCTCGTCGCGCCGCGCGGCGGCAGGCGGAAGGGCGCGGCGTCGAAGACGATCTCGTTGCGCGGCCCGGAGAAGAGGACGGGCGCGCGGAAGATGCGCGCGCGTGCTCGCGCGGCTCTTGCCCGTGAACCTGCTGACGACCGCGAAGAAGTGAGAACGATGAAGTATGAACGAGGGACGAAGGGCAATGAGCTGTTGAAGCTCTGTCGAACTGTGCGCGAACGACGAAGGCGTGATCACTCGGGTCGAGCGATCACGCCTTCGTCGTTCATCGCTCGGACTTCTGACTTTAATTGATCGGGATCGTGACGACGGTCGAGCCCGCCTTGCCGGGGGCGAAGTGGCGCGAGCGCGCGACGCGCACGGCGGTCGCCGCGTAGGCTTCGGCGCCGGGGCTCGTGCCGACCGCGGCGGCTTGCGTGACGCGCCCCGCCTCGTCGTAGGTGATCTGCACGCGCACGGTCTTCGGACCCGCGGGCGCGCCCGGCTTCGGGGCGTTCGCAGTCTGCGCCGGCGTCTGCGGCGTCTGCGCGGTCGCGTCCGGCTGCGCGTTCTTGGCGGCTTCCTCGCGCTGCTTGCGTAAGCGCTCGCGCGCGTCGCGCTGCTGCTGTTCTCGGCGCGCGGCTTCTTCCGCCGTCGCCGCGTCGGTCGCGTTCGCCTCGGCGGGCGCGCCCGTGTTGTTGTCGGCGTCGGCGTCGGGCGCGGGCTGCGCGCCGGTCGGGGCGCTTGCCGCCTGCGGCGCGGGCTGCGGAGCGGGCGTCGCGTCCTTGCGCGAGAAGTGGCGGCTCAAGGGGATGGCTGCGACGGCGCAGACGAGCACGAGCGCCGCGACGACGCCCGCGATCATCACGCGTCTTCGACCGCCGCCGTTCGCCGCCTCGACCGTCAGCGACAGCGGCGCGTCGCCCGCGGGCGAGCCGTCCACGTCGCCGCGCGGAGACTCTTCGTGTTCGGCGCGGGTCGGCGCGGGGGCGTCATCGCGTCGCGGGGTCTCGTCGGCGGCTGGCGGGCTCTGCTCCGCGTCGGCGCGCGCGGACTTCGCGACGGGCGCGGCGGCGGACTTGGCGTCGTCGCCTTTCGCCGATTTCGATTCTTCGACGCAGTCGAGGTAGTCGAGCGTGGCGGCGTCCAACTCGTCGTCGCCGCCGAAGACGTCGAACTCGGGCATCGCGCCCTCGTCTATGCGGCGCAAGCCTTCGAGGACGACGCTCGCCCACGGCTCGTTGATCGTGCGGCGCGAAGACTCCATGCCGGGGTTGAAGTCGAAGTTGGCGCTCGGCAAAGTCAGGGCGTAGAAGACGGCGTCCTTGCCGTTCAAAGCGCCGACCTTCGCGTCGGTCAGATCGCCCTCCTTGATGAAGAAGACGCCGGGCGCGAGCGCGTAGTCAACTTTGAGCCGCCCGGTCTTGCGCTGGTTGCAGAAGAACTCGATCAGCTCGCTCAAGTGCAGATCGCTCAGTTGTCCCGTCAGTGACATGTTCACCTTCTCTGTTCGTCGGGTTCGAGGTTAATGCGCGCGCCGGGCGGGTGACGAACGTCGCGGGGCGACGCGCGCGTGAGTCAGACTCGTTCGTCGCGCGGGTCTTAGAGGACAAAGTTGTAGTTGATCGTGCCGGTGATCTTCACGGGCTGCCCCGAAAGCAGCGCGGGCGCGAACTTCGCCTGCAGCGCGGCGTGCTCCGCCGCGGCGCGCAGCATCTCGGGGCCGCTCAGCGCCTTCGCCGAGATGACCCTGCCCGAAACGTCTATCACCACCTCGACGACGACCGTGCCGGTCGTGCGCGCGCGCTTCGCGATCTCCGGGTAGGCGGGCGCGGGCAGGCTCAGCGCCTTGCCGTTCAAGGCGCCGCCGGAGATCGGTCGCACGGGCGGCTTGGGCGCCGGCACGTCGTCTTCAACCTTCACGACGGGCGCGCCCGCGCCGACCGCGACCGTACCCGTCGCCACGTTCGCGGCGACCGAAGCGGGCTGCGCGTTGCCGAGCGGGACGAAGGCGGGCGGAGCCGCGAGCTTCTGCGCGGCGGAGTTCGCCCGCGGCTGAGACTGCGCGCCAGACTGCGACTGCGGCTGCGTCTTCGGGGCGACTTCCGCGTGCTGCTGCGACGACGCGACGGCGCTCTGTGGGCTCGCGCCGGTCGCCGCGTTCGTCGCCCCCGCGTTCGTCGCCGTCTGGATTCTCTTCGTCACGCTGTCTTCGAGGAAGTAGGTGATGAAGCGGTAGGTGACCTCCGAAGGCTCGAAGCTCATCTGCCCGTTCTCGACGACGGCGACCGAGGTGACCATCCGCGTCCAGTTGCCCATCGCGTCGAAGTCGTACTCGTACTTCTCCTTGCTCAGGATCGATCCGTCCGCGTTCAGGAGCGTCATCTCGGTGATGTTGCCCCGGTCGTCGTACTTGTAAACCTCCTTGCCCGTGAGCGCGCCCGACGCGCCGAGGAAGTAGGCGTTGTCAATCTTCGCGCCCTTGAGGTCGTAGGTCGCGGTCTCTAAGACAGCGCGCTGGCCCTCGACCATCTTGCCTTCTTTGACGACGACCTTCGCGTTCTCCGTGCGGATGCGGCGGACGGGACCTTGCAGCCCGTCGCGGTCGCGGTCGGTCTCGGCGCGCGACGAGGCGAGGACGGTCTGCGTCGCCGCGGGCGCGGGCGTCTGCGCTTTGACTTGCGCGCCGCACGCCAGAGCGGCTGTCGCGCAGGCGGCGAGCGCGAGCGACTGTCGGGAGGTTCGTTTGAGCATGGCTTTCACCCCGGAGAGAATTTTTGTGTCGGAGAATTTTCTTTGCGAGGCGCGACTAACGCGCGCGGCGCGGGCGCGAGCCGCGTCAGTCGCGCGAAGCGCTTGCAGGAGGGCTTCGACGCGGACGCGCGGAAACTTAAGAGCCCGCGACTTCGGCGGGCGGTGAGGGGTTTGGTTCTGTTACGGAAGTTTAAGACGACTCGCGGGGCGTGGTGTCTGAGTCGAGTCGCTTTGGCGGGACGGGCGCGCGCGCGCCCGTCCCGCCGTGTGTCCCTTCAAAGGTCGCCGCGCGGTGGCGGCGAATTAAGTATCACACACCGCCGCGCGGCTTGTCCATACCCACTCCCCGGGAATTTTTCGGGCGGGAATGCGGGACTTTTCGCGGCGGGCGCGTCGCGCGCCTCAACTGGCGAAGATCGAGGCGGTGCGCTCCGCCGCGAGCACTTCGCGCGCGGCGGCGTAAGCCTCCTCGACCGTGATGGACTCGATGTCGCGCCCGTAGATCGTGCGGTGGCGCGAGCCGACCGGCTCGTAACCGTCGCGCGTTGGGCGACCGACGAGGACGACGACGGGCGTGCCCACGGCAGCCGCGACGTGGACGGGCCCCGTGTCGTTCGAGACGAGGAGCGAGAGGTGCGCGAGCGCCGAGGCGAGCTGCGGGATGTCTAATTTTTCGATGACGGTCGTGCGCGGCGGGAACGTCGCGCGCACCTCGCGCGCGAGCCCGCGCTCTTCGGGTCCGAGGAAGACCACGGGGCGCAAGCCGTCGTTGCGCGCGACGGTCTCGGCGAGCGCGGCGAAGCGTTCGAGCCGCCACTGACGACTCGCGTTCCCCGCGCCGGGGAAGATGCCGACGAGCGGCGCGTCGCGCCCGATCTTCTCCTTGCGGAAGAGCTGCTCGACGGCGCGCTCCGCCTCCGGGCGCAGGGGCAGGCGCGGCTCGCGCGAGACGTCGCCGACCTTGAGCGGCGCGAGCACGTCGAGGTAACGCTCGACGGCGTGCTTCTCGCGATCCTCGGCGGGCGGCGCGGGCCGGAAGTTCGACAGAAAATCGAGCGAGCGACCCGGTCGGCGCGAGAAGAGTCGGCGCGGCGCGCCCGAGAGGTAGCCGAGCAGGTTCGTCTCCGAGAGGCTGTGCAGATCGATCACGAAGTCGAACTTGCGTCGGCGCACCTCGCCGACGAGCTTCGCGATCTTGAAGACGGACGCGGGCGCGAACCCGTCGCGCAGATCGACGCGATCGACGACGAGCACGTCGTCGGCGCAGCCCGCCAGCTCGACGATCTGCCTGCCCGGCTTGCCGACGGCGACCGTCACGCGCGCGCGGGGGAAGCGCTGGCGCAGGGCGGCGAGGGCGGGCAGGCTCAGCATCACGTCGCCCATCTGACCGAAGTCTATGACGAGAATGTTTCGCGGCTCGAAGCTCATCGCGGAACTATCTAACGAAAACTGAACGCCTTTCGTTTCGACTCGATAAATTTTACCCGGCTGTGTGGGAGGGCGAAAGGCGCGGGCGGCTTCGGCGGCAGGTCGGTTCAAGTCGGCTGCGGGCAGAAAGGCGTTCACCGCGGAGGCGCGGAGGACTCGCAGAGTTAGCGCAGAGGTCTTCTCTGCGTAAGCTCCGCGTGATCTCTCTGCGCCTCCGCGGTGAACGCCTCTTTCGCCGCGTAGTCGTTTCTGTCCCAGCGTCAGCGCCGACGCCACACGCGGTCGCCCTCGTACTCGACGCGCGTGACGACGACGCGCTCGACGGGCGCACGATCCGGCGCGCTCGCGTCGAGGAGGCGCGTCGGCGGCTCTGTGGTGAAGACCTTGAGCTGCCGCTCCGCGCCCGGCTTGATGCGCGCGCGGGTCTCGAAGTGGTGGCGCGCGATCTCGCGCCGCCCTTCGTGGTCGAGGAAGACGTAATCCCAGCCGACGAGCGTGACCACGTTCGCGCCCGTGTTGCGCACGCGCGCGCGGTACTCGTAGCCCTCGCGCGCGCGCGACTGCCGACCTCGCTCGGCGGGCTCGGTCGAGTCAGCGTCGGCGGTCGGCAGCGGCGGCGGCTGCGACTGCGGCATCCTGCGGCTGACGACCGCGCTCGGCGGCGGCGTCGTCTCCACCTCGCCCTCCATCGGGATCGGCGCGCGCTGCGCCCCGCCCTCCGGCGGCAGCGTCCGCCTGCTCCAACCGAACTTCACCACCGCCACGTCCGGCTCGTCGCCGCGCACAGACGCCGACGCATCCGCCCGCGACGCCGCCGCGACCGCGCAAACGCAGAGCATGATGCGCAGCGTCTCTCTCATATACCTCGCTGACAAGAAAATTTAACGCCCGAATTAACGCGGCGGCGCGAGACTACGCAAGCCGCAACGAGGGAGACACCATGACAGACACGCAATCGCCGCTCGCGTGCAATGAGTTGTTATGCCGCCCTATGCCGAAGTGAGCCGCGTGCATTTTGCTTTTGACCTTCAACTTGAATCAACGCCATTGCCCTTGGTTTAGCGAAGCGGCATAACTACTGTATAAGCTGCGCGCCGCAGTATAACTACCCTTTCACCGCGACCCGATTAATTCGCAGCATTGTAAAGAAATTTACGCCTTCCGGCTTAGGGCAGCAGACGGCTGAGGAGGTCTATGAGCCAGTCGAAGTCTATCGGCTTGGTGAGGTAGGCGTCGCATCCGGCGGAGAGGGCGTTGGCGCGGTACTCGGTCTCGTGGTGGGCTGTGAGCGCGACGATGAGCGTGTCGCGCATCTCTTCGCGCCCGCGCAGTTGGCGCGTGGCTTCGATGCCGTCGAGCACCGGCAGCCCGACGTCCATGAGCACGATGTCGGGGCGCTCCGCGAGCGCCTGCGCGACGCCCTCCTCGCCGTTCACGGCTTCGACGACGCGGTAGCCGCGCTTCTCCAACTCCATGCGCATCAGGAAGCGCGTGTCCTCGAAGTCCTCGACGACGAGCACCGTCAGCGGCGCGTTATCATTCTCGGACGAACCCGTGTGCGCTGTCTCCCTAGCCAATGTCCCTCGACCCTTCGCCTGAAAAAAGTTTAGCGGAACTCGCGAGCGCTGTCGGGCGCGCCGTGTGAGACGGTGTGAGCTAGTGTTGACCATTTTACCGCGCGGGTCAACCGCCGACACGAGACGTTGCGCCCCGCGTGCGCGCTCTCGCACAGACGCGCGTGACGCGACCCGCGCGGCGGGCTATCATCTTCCCCCGGAAGGGGGCTTCGGGATGGGCACGAACGGGGCGGGGAGCGCAAACAAGTTGACGGGCATGAACAGACGGACGAACAAGAACAGACCGGTGAGCACGAACCGGCTGACGCGCAAGGACGGGAGGTTGATCACGAACAGGCGCGGAGTCTTGCTCGCGGCGATCTTTTGCGCCGCCGCGTCGCTCGCCTTCGTCGCCGCGGCGGACGCGCAACGCCGCGACGCGCGCACGAAGTCGCCTCACGCCGCGCAGTCGCCGCCAGCCGCGCGGGCGGGCGGGGAGGCGCGCCGCGTCGCCGTCACGTTCGACGACCTGCCGATGACGGGCGACGGCGGTCGAAGCTCCGGCGAGCAGGTCGCGGAGAACCTGAAGAAGATCGCCGAGACGTTGAAGGCGAACGACGTTCCGGCAATCGGCTTCGTCAACGAGAACAAGCTCGAAGCGCCGGGGCAGCGCGAGGCGCGCACCGACGCCCTGCGCGCGTGGCTCGACGCCGGGTTCGATCTCGGCAACCACACCTACTCGCACCGCTCCTTCTACCGCACGCCGCTCGCAGCCTTCGAGCAGGAGGTGATCAAAGGCGAGCCCGTCACCAAGCAGTTGCTCGCCGAGCGCGGAAAGAGTCTGCGCTACTTCCGCCACCCGTTCCTCAACACCGGGCGCACGCTCGCCGACAAGCGCGCGTTTGAAAAGTTCTTAGCCGCGCGCGGCTACGAAGTCGCGCCCGTCACGGTTGACAACTCCGAGTGGGTCTTCGCGCAAGCTTATTCGGACGCGATCCGCGGCGGCGACGACGCGAAGCGACGTCGGCTCGCCGCCGAGTACGCGCCCTACATGGAGACGATGTTCGAGTTCTACGAACGGCTCTCGCGCGACCTCTTCAAACGCGAGATTCCGCAGGTGCTGCTCGTCCACGCGAACCAGTTGAACGGCGATCACTTCGCCGAGATCGTCTCGATGCTGAAGGCGAGGGGCTACTCTTTCATCACGCTCGACGAGGCGCTCGCCGATCCCGCCTACCGAAGCAGCGACGGCTACGTCGGCGACGTCGGCGTCTCCTGGCTCCAGCGCTGGCGCGTCACGCGCGGGCAGGCGTTTCGCCCCGAGCCGCCGCTGCCGGAATACGCGCGCCGGTTCGACGCGGACATCCGCGGCGCGAGCTTCAAGACGCGCGCGGAAAGATAAAAGACATTCACCGCAGAGACGCGGAGGGCGCAGAGGGGCGCAGAGAAATCCGGTTCTTCTCTGCGCGATCTCTGCGCCCTCCGCGTCTCTGCGGTGAATCTTCCCTCTCTGGCTCGACGCCTTTAAATTACCGCGACGACTTGTAAACCTCGCCGCCCTTCATCACGAAGCGGACTCTTTGCAGCGCCGTGATGTCCGCGAGCGGGTCGCCCTCGACGGCGACGAGGTCTGCGAACCTGCCCGGCTCGATCGTGCCGATCTGCCTCTCCATCCTGAGCAGCTCGGAGGCGCGCAACGTAGCCGCGCGGATCGCCTCGACCGGCTTCATCCCGTAGTCAACCATCAACTGGAACTCGCGCGCCTGCGTGCCGTGCTCGAACGCGCCCGCGTCCGTGCCGAAGGCGATCTTGACGTTCATCCTGAGCGCCTTCTGGAAGACCTGCTTGTGGCTGGCGACGATCTTGCGCCGCAAGTCGGTGTCGTCTTCGGGCGTGCGCGGCACGTAAACCATCAGCGTCGGCACCCAGTACGTGCCGTGCTCGACGAGCAGGCGCAGCGCCTCGTCGTCCATCATCATGCCGTGCTCGAGCGAGCGGACGCCGCCGCGGATCGCGTTCTTCGCGCCCTCGCCGCCGTAGGCGTGCGCCGCCACGTCCTTGTGCCAGCGCGCCGCCTCCTGGACGATCGCGCGCACGTCTTCGAGCGAGAACTGCGACAAGGGATCGAGCGTGACGGGATCGACGTAGCGCATCGGACCCGTCGCGTAAATCTTGATCCAGTCCGCGCCGTACTTCACGTTCTTGCGCACCGCCTCGATCATCTTGTCGCGCGTGTCCGTGATGATCGCGGGGTCTGGAATCTCCACGTCAGGGTTGAGCCCCGCGTTGTTCATCGCGCCCGCCGTGATGCTCAGCTCAAGGCTCGAGACGAACAGGCGCGGACCCGGAATCACGCCGCGGTTGATGCCGTCGCGCACCGCCACGTCGGCGAAGCCCGCGCCCTCGCTGTCCAGATCGCGCAAGGTCGTAAAGCCCGCCTCCAGCTCCTTGCGCGCGGCGGCGACGCCCTCGACCGTCCGGTACGCCTGCGACTTGGTGACGACGGGCGGCGCGCCGCGCTCGTCTTCGGGTTCGAGCAGGACGTGCGTGTGGCAGTCGATCAAGCCGGGCAGCAGCGTCACGTCTCCGAGATCAATCACCCGCGCGCCCGCCGGGACGGCGAGGTTCGATCCGACCGACACGATCTTATCGCCTTCGACGACGACGACCGGGTTGTTGACGAACGCGCCCGAACGCACGTCGAGCATCCGCGCGGCGCGGACGACCGTGCGGCGGGGTGCCGCGCCGCGCGCGATCTCCTGCGCGCGCGCGGCGTGGAACAGGAGGGGGAAGAGCAGTAGCAGCAGCAGCAGGCGCGGCGCGATCAGGTTTTGTTTCATGCTCGGCTTCTCCGTCGCGGGCGTGGATTCGAACGACTTACATCTACGACGGCGCGCGCCGCCGAGTCAAAGCACGGCGCACGTGGGGCAAAAAAAGAAGACCGCCGCGGGCTGCTTTCAGCCCCGGCAGTCTCCCGGAAAACTTCGTCTCCAGATTAAGCGGCGTGAGCGCATACCCGCCGCGCGCTCGCAGCGCACGGGTCGGGCACCTGCGTTAGAGACCGACGCCGCCTCGCGTGAGTGTTCTCATCTTCAGCCTTCCTTTCCTTCCGGTTCCGCTTCGGGGGAAGTCTCACCGAGCCAAGATAATGATCTCATCAGCACGAAATGTCAAGAGTCTGCGCCGAATTCAGCCGGGTGAATCCGCAGCCCCCGTAAAACCAGACGCTGAAAACGCCTATTAGGTTCCGTCGCTCAGGAAAATATCCGCGCCAAAATCCGGCTCCGGGTCCACCTTAACGCCCGTCCAGCCGACGGCGCGAAAACCCGGCGGCACGTTGTATTTGCTAAGCTCGAGCTCCGACATCGGTTCGCCCGGCGGCGAGCCCTCCCGCGCCACCAGCCTCAGCCCGCCCGCCGTGTTCGGCACGAACAGCACCAGATCGATCCGATCAATTTTCCCCTGCGCGCGCAGCGAGGTGATGTAGAGATCGTCGCGCTTTTTCTCGGCGAGGTTCTTCATGAAGCCGCGCACGACGTCCTTGCATTCGAGCTTGTAAGGTCCACTTTGCGGCGGCAGGGGCGGGATGAAGTGGAGGAGCAGTTCTTTCCTCGTCGGCTTGTCGGGATCGCGCATGGGCATGCTGACGGTCTTGACCGCGCCCTTAGGCTTGGTCAGATCGAGCAGCAGGAATTCCGTCCGGCTCGGATCGGTGTCGTGTTCGGCTTCGCTCAGCGCGAAGGCGTGGCAGTAGATCTCCTTGTCCAAGGTCTGGAAGGTGAGGGAGTAGGAGACGAAGTCGGGCTTGCCGTAGAAGGTGTTCTGCGGGTCGGTGACCAGGCAGTTCGCCTGCACCATCAGGCTCGACAGCGTGTACTTGAACTTGCTCACCAGGTGCTGAGTCCTGTAGATCGTGCTCAGCTTCTCCATGGTGGAGACGCTCTGCTCCTTCCAGGTGTCTTTATCCACGACCTGCTTGACCTGTTCTCCGGCGGCGGTCTTGCGGCGCGCCTCCACGAAGGCGTTGAACCATTTATCCGCGCGCTCCTTGACCAGCTCGTAGTTGCCGCTCTGCTCCCGCAGATACCGGAGGGCTTTGGCGAAGTCGAAAGTCCCGATGTCGGTTTGAATCTCGTGGACGCGGTCGGTGCCGAGCCGGCGCTTGGCGCGGTTCATCGAGTTGTTGATGGCTGTGTCGAGGATGGCGCCCGTGAAATCCCAGACCGTGCTCACGGACTTCCGGCGCGTCGGGCTGAACGAGATGCCGACGACGGGTCCGTCCTCAGCCTGGAACGGCTCCAACTGTTCGGAAGGCAGGTTCTCGCAGATGCCGCCGTCCACGATGACCGGGTTCCCGGTGTTGTTCTTGTCCCAGACGCGGAAGCAGTACGGCAGCCCGCACGAGTCGAGCAGCGCCGAGACGATGTCCTTCTCCGGCTCGCCGTAAACGACCGGTCTCGACTCGACGAGGTTCGCCGCCACGACGTGCGCCCTGAGCTTCAAATCGCCCAGCTTGTAGAAACCCGCCTTGTTGAAGAGGCCTTCGAGTTCGCCCTCCAGGAAGGTCTTCTCCCACAGCGGCTTGCCGTGCCAGCCCAGGCGATAGACCGCCTTCTTCATCGTCGGCTGCGGGAAGTACTGAGCCAGTTGCTGAGTGGTTAGACCCTTCAAATGCTCTTTCACGGTCTTCATGTTAATGCCGGCGGCGAACAAGCACGCGACGATAGCCCCGGCGGACGTCCCGGCGACGCGCGTCACTTCGATCTTCTTGTCGGCTTGGAGTGACTGGACGGCTTCCATCGCCGCCAGCAGGACGCATATCTTCGCGCCGCCGCCCTGGATGGCGAGCTGGATGCGGAGCGGCTGTTGGCTAGACATCGTGAGTACCTCCGTGAGCGGGGGCGACCGGCAGAAGTCGCGACCTGGGTTGAAACGGGCAGGGCGGGCTGCGCCGCCGCGCGTGCCTGAAGTTGACAAGGATCGTGAGATGCCGACGGGCGGGTCGTCAGCGGGAACACGGGCGCGTTGAGCAGGCGCACGATAGAATTAAAGCAGGCGGATGTCAACGCCTCGCCGCACGACTCCCGACGAGCAGCGGGCGACAGCCTTCCGGCGGCTCAAGCCCTGCCCGCGAACTCGCCGGTGCGCGTGTCAACGCGGACGGTCTCGCCCCCCTTGATGAAGAGCGGGACGCGGACGGCGATGCCGGTTTCGAGCCTGGCGACCTTCGTCGCGCCGCCCGAAGCCGTGTCGCCGCGCACGCCGGGCTCGGTCTCGGCGACCGTGAGTTCGACGAACTGCGGCAGTTGCAGCGAGACGGGCTCGCCGTTGTACTTCAAGACTTGCAGCGTCGTGCCCTCTTTGAGGTAGCCGCGCTCGTCGCCGATCCGATCCGCGGCGAGCGTGAACTGGTCGAAAGTGGACTCGTCCATGAAGTGGCAGCCGCCCGCGTCCGCGTAGAGGAACGAGGCGGGGACGAGTTCGGCGTCGGGCTCCGCGAACTTCTCGCTCGTCTTGAAGCTGCGCTCCTGCACCGCCCCCGTGAGCAGGTGGCGCAGTCTCGTTCTCACCATCGTGGACGCGCCGCGCGCCGAAGGGCTGGCGAAGAAGACTTCGAGGACTGTGTACGGCTGACCGTCAACCGTGATCAGCATCTTGCGCTTCAGCTCGTTCGCGCCGATCAGTGCCATCGTGTTTGACCTCTCGCGGACGTGCGGCGCGCCGCGGTCGCGCCGTATGAAGAACCGGAAGCGCAATGATAGTGTGAACGCGCGCGGGCGACCAAGCGGCGCGGCGCGGGAGGCGATAGCCCGCGCCCGCCCGCGTGTGGTATAAGCGCGCGACGCAGCGGTCGCCCGAACGCCCGCCGGAGAGTCAGAGCCCGTTGGCACGCCTGAGCTTCAGAAACATCTTCGCGCGCGCGAACCGCGGCGTCCTCCTGGACGTCGTCGTCTTCGTCTTGAACCTCTTCCTGATGCGTCTGCTGACGGGCTACTTCGTCTCGCTCTTCAGGCGGCTCAATGCGTCCGAAGGCGACGCGTCCGCCGAAATCCAGCTCGGCTTGTTCTGCGTGGGGATGTTCGTGCTCCCCGCGGCGGGCGCGATCCTCAAGCGCCGGGACTTCCACCGGCGGCGCGCGGCGCGGCGCGAGCGCGCGGTCGGGGCGGAAGGGAAGGGCGACGACCCGTCGGCGCGCGCCTGGGGCTGCCTCGTGAACCCCGTCACCTACCTCGCGGTCTCGCTCGTCATCTCCGCGGGGATCGTGAGCCTGCTGGGTCCGCCCGTCTTCGGGCAGGACATCACCCGGAACGGCGCGATCTTCGTCCCGCTCATCCTCGGCGCGATGGCGGCGAGCATCCTGCAGACGTACTTCGTCTATCACTACTTCACGCCGCCGAAGAGAGCGCCGGGGCTGAAGTTCCTGTCCGATCCGCGCAGCGCGCTGCTCGGCGACGTGTGCATCTACGTCAACATGATCCTGTTCCAGATTCTGTGGAACACGCTCACGCTCGGCGGCTTCACGCGCGTCACGAGCCTCGCGGACTTCGCGGGTCGCCTCTTCTTCCTCTGCTTCGTCGCCATGCTCGTTTACTTCCCGCCGCGCGTCTTCTACCTCGCGGAGGACGCGCGCCGTCGCTCGACTTGGCTCACGATGCTGCTCGCCAACTCGCCCGTCATCATCCGCGTCCTCGTCGGCGTCAAGCCGGGCGTGGGCGGTTGAGCTAGACTGAAGGCGGGGCGGACTGATCGAACGCCGGGACGTAATGATCGTGCGAACGCAACTGCCGAAGCTCTACGCGATCACGGACGCGCGCCTCTCCGGCTTGTCGCACGCCGAGCAGGTCGCGCGGCTCGCCGACGGCGGCGCGCGGCTCGTCCAGTTGCGCGAGAAGCACGCCAGCCCCCGCGAGTTCTACCGCGAAGCTGAAGCCGCGTTAAGAGTCGCCCGCGCGCGCGGCGTCACGCTCGTCGTCAACGACCGCGCCGACATCGCGCTCGCGCTCCGCGCCGACGGCGTGCACGTCGGTCAGGACGATCTCCCGCCCGCAGCCGCGCGTGCGCTGCTCGGCGAAGGCTTCATCGTCGGCTACTCGACGCACAGCCTCGCGCAGCTCGAAGCAGCCGCGCGCCTGCCCGTCTCTTACGTCGCCTTCGGTCCCGTCTTCCCGACGCGCACGAAGGAGAGCCCCGACCCCGTAGTCGGTCTCTCGCTCCTCGCGCAGGCACGCGCCGCGCTCCCGCCCTCCGTCCCGCTCGTCGCCATCGGCGGCGTCACGCGCGGGAACGCACGCTCGGCGCTCGACGCCGGGGCGGACTCTGTCGCCGTCGTCAGCGCGCTCGTCTCCGCGCCGGAAGAGATCGCGCGGCGGGCGCGGGAGCTTTTGCTCGGGTTGTGAAGGGCGGGGCGTTCACCGCAGAGGCGCGGAGAACTCGCGGAGCTTACGCGGAGGAGTTCATCTCTGCGCGGACTCTGCGTGATCTCCGCGTCTCAGCGGTGAAGGTTTTTCTTTTGGTTTTTCCCGTGAACGCCCGCCTCGCAGAAGTTTCCTCTTGCCATATCCCGCCCGATTAGAGAGAATGTTTTTGGCGTCGTCCGGGGCTTCGGAAAGCCGGGCGCGCCGCCCCGCAAGTCCTTCCTCAGCAGTTTATTCCCGCGAACAAACTCCCCTTCGAGTCAGTCTGGAGAACCCTTCGGCATGAGCTTCTTCGATCTGCCGCCCGTCATCGAGCGGATGCTGCTCGTCTCGGACAAAATCAGCGACCTCAACTTCTCCGTCGGTCAGCAGCCGCAGGTCGAGGTCAACGGCAAGCTGACCAGCGTGCAGCCGCTCGGTCTGCAAAAGCTCTCGCCCTACCAGACCGAGATCATCGCGATGTCGCTGATGGAGGGCAACCCGGACGCCGCCGAGCGGCTCGCCAACACCGGCTCGGTCGATCTCTCCTGGTCGCTCCCGACCAAGATTCGTTTCCGCGTCAACATCTTCCAGCAGCGCGGCACTTACTCCATCGTGATGCGCGTCATCCCGACCGAGATTCCCTCCATCGAATCGCTCGGACTCCCGGCGCAGCTCTCCGAGATCACGAACCTCAGAAACGGCATCGTCCTGCTCACGGGTCCCACCGGATCGGGTAAGACCTCCACGCTCGCCGCGCTCATAGACCGCATCAACAACGAGCACCACTACCACATCGTCACCATCGAAGACCCCATCGAGTTCCTGCACCAGCACCGCCGCTCCACGATCAACCAGCGCGAGATCGGCACGGACGCGCAGGACTTCCCGTCGGCGCTGCGCGCGGCGCTCCGCCAAGCCCCCAAAGTCATCCTCATCGGCGAGATGCGCGACTACGAGACGACCGAGATCGCGCTCGAAGCCGCCGAGACCGGCCACCTCGTCCTCTCGACCCTGCACACGATCGACGCCTCGAAGACGATTGACCGCATCATCGGTCTCTACCCGAAGAACGAGGAGCAGGTCATCCGCACGCGCCTCGCGCAGACCTTCCGCTTCATCATCTCGCAGCGCCTCGTCCCGCGCGCCGACAACACGGGCCGCGTCGCGGCGGTCGAGATCCTGAGGACGACGCCGCGCACGCGCGAGTACCTGCAGAACGGCGAAGCCGAGGGGAAGAGCCTGCTCGACGCCATGCGCGACGGCAAGCTCGACGGGATGCAGGACTTCGACACCGTGATCAAAGACCTCATCGAGCGCAAGATCGTCTCGCTCGAAGACGGCTTGGCGTTCGCCACCAACCCGCACAACCTCCAGCTCGCCCTCAAGGGCGTCAGCATCCGCGACGACTATTTGCAGAGCGACAACACCCCGCCCGCGCCCAAGCCGCGCGGGATGCCGATGCTCAACATCACACAGTAGTGCTGAGTACTGGGTGCCGAGTACTGAGTGAAAGAAAAACCTTTCCTCCGTTCTCAGTGCCCGGTACTCGGCACTCAGTACTTTACTTATGGTCATCACCTGCCAGCAGTGCAGCGCGCGCCTGCAGCTCGACGACACGAAGGTGCCGTCGCGCCCGTTCACCGTGCGCTGCCCGAAGTGTCAGCACATCATCAAAGCGCAGCCGCAGGCTCCCGCGACGGCGCAGGGCGGCGCGCTCGCCGTCGGGGAGACGCCCGCCGCGCACGCCTCGCGCTTCGCGCGCCCGATGCCCGCGCCCGCCTTCCGCCTCGAAGGCGCGGAGGACGCGGGCGACGCGCCGCAGACCGAAGCCATCCGCACGGATCGCGACGAGATCGCGCAGCTCCTCTCCTCGCTCCTCTCGCGCGCGATGACCTCCGCCGCGACCGCCGCCTCGCAGGGCGTCATGCGCCGCGCGTGGGATCACCGCCGCGCCCTGATCTGCGCGTCGAACGAGCACCGCTTCGCCGTCGCGCGCGTGCTCGTCGAGAGCGGCTACGAGGTCTTCGTCGCCGAGGACACCACGCAGGCGATCGAGCGGATGCGCGAGGATAAGATGGACATCGTCGTGCTCGATCCGAGCTTCGACGCCGTCGAGCAGGGCGCGGCGTTCATCCGCCGCGAGATCAGCGCGCTTAGACCCGCCGCGCGCCGCCGCTTCTTCTTCGTCGTCATGTCGCCCGAGATGCGCAGCGGCGACGCACACCTCGCCTTCGTCAACCACGCCAACCTCGCGCTGAACCCCGCTGACGTCGAAGAACTCCCCGCGCTGCTCGACCGCGCCGTGCGCGACTTCAACGAGCTCTACCGCGACCTCAACAAGGTGCTCCAAGTCGCAGACTTCTAAGAAGACGACGAGGCGGGAACGATGAACGATGAACTGAAAGAAGGTTCGTCTTACTTCGTCCTTCATCGTCCCGACTTCATCGTTTCCCTTCATTGACCTTGCCGGACGCGGCTTGTAATCTACACGCCGCGCCCGGCAGATTTTTTCGGGCGTCGCCCAAACTCGCCCCGCGAGGTCTCCGATCCGATGGCGGCACTCTCGCAGCACCGAGCCGAAGCCCCGCGCACGGACGAACGACCGCACGCCCCCACGCGCGAGCACCAACACGATCACTCTCGCGCGCACACGCACGCGCACCGACACGCCGACACGCGCTCCGCGCGCAGCCAAAGAAAACTCCTCTGGGTGCTCGCGCTCACGGCCCTCTACATGCTCGCCGAGGCGGCTGGCGGCTGGCTCTCCGGCTCGCTCGCCCTGCTCGCCGACGCCGGGCACATGCTCACCGACGTCGCGGCTTTGGCGCTCGCCCTCGCCGCCGTCTGGTTCGGCTCGCGCCCCGCGACTCCGAGCAAGACCTTCGGCTACTACCGACTCGAAATCCTCGCCGCGCTCGTCAACGGCGTCGCGCTCACCGTCATCGCGCTCTTAGTCCTCTACGAAGCCTACGACCGCTTCTACTCGCCGCACAGCGTCCGCACTTCGTTGATGATCCCGGTCGCGGCGGGCGGACTCTTCGTCAACCTCCTGTGCGCGTGGCTGCTGCACGGCGAGCACCGTGACGACCTCAACGTCCGCGGCGTCTGGCTGCACATCCTCGGCGACGCGCTCGGCTCCTTCGGCGCAATCGTCGCGGGCGTGCTGATGTCGCTCTACAGTTGGTATCAGGCGGACGCGATCATCAGCGCCGCCATCGCGCTCCTCATCGTGTGGAGTTCGTGGCATCTCATACGCGAGTCAACGAACGTGCTCCTCGAAGGCACGCCCTCGCACATCAACCTCGCCTCGGTCGAGGAGGCGATCCGCGAGACAGAC
>JAIVGV010000100.1 GCA_020201365.1 Acidobacteriota bacterium | reverse complement strand
GACGATGGTGCAGCTCGGCATAGACCTCTCCCAGATCACCACGCGCGCGCAGATGTCCGACGGCGTCAAGCTCGCGTTGGAGCTGATCGGCAAGACCATCGTCTCGACCGGCGCGCTCGCGCACCTGCGCAACGGCGGCGGCGCGTCTTTGAACGGCGCGAAGCCCGCGGAGTCTTCGTCAAGCGTCAACGCGGAAAGCAAATGAGAAGTTAGTGAGCAGTGAGTGGCGAACAGCAGAACCGGGCTTTGGCTATTCACTACTCACGACTCACTATTCACGACCTATGGCAACAGCGCAGCGCATCCCGATCCTCAAAGTCGGTCGCGTCCTTGTCGTCCCGATCCAGACCGACATGGACGATCAGACCGTCGTCCACCTGCAGGAGCGCATCCTCTCGGAACTCGAACGCACGCGCGCCCGCGGCGTTTTGATCGACATCTCGCTGCTGGAGATGGTTGACTCCTTCATCGGGCGGATGCTCTCGGACATCGCGGCGATGGCGCGCGTCATGGACGCGCGCACGGTCGTCGTCGGCATCCAGCCGGCGGTCGCCATCACGCTCGTCGAGCTGGGGCTCGAGCTGACGGGCGTCGCGACGGTCTTAAACGTGGACGAGGGCATCAAACTTTTGCGCGAGGAGTTCGGCATCGAGGAGCGCGACGAAGAGGAAGAGTCCTGCGGGGAGCTGAGCCTGCTTGGAGAGCAAATCAATCGCGCTTGAGCACGACGAGGACGTGGTGGTCGCGCGCGGCGAGGTGCGCACCATCGCCGCCGCGCTCGGCTTCACCCTGCTCGATCAGACGCGCCTCGCCACGGTCGCCTCCGAACTCGCGCGCAACGTCGTCAAGTACGCCCGCGCGGGTCGCCTCATCGCGCAGCCGACCGACTCGCCGCACGGTCGCCGCGGCTTGCGCCTCATCTTCGAGGACACCGGACCCGGCATCCCGGACATCGCCGCCGCCATGCGCGACGGCTACTCGACGAGCAAAGGGCTCGGCAAAGGGCTGCCCGGCTCGCGACGCCTCGTTGACGAGTTCGACATCCAGAGCGCGCCCGGCCGCGGCACGAAGATCACGGTCGTGCGCTGGCTCTGAAAGGCAAGAGGTCAGAGATCAGAGGTTAGAGGTCAGCCCGACGTTTGCTTTTTCTAACCTCTAACCTCTAACCTCTGACCTCTATTTCTATGCGTTTGATTCAGTCAATGGAGGTGCACGACGAGGCGCAGGTGGGAACTGTGCGCCGCGCCGTCCACTCGTTCGCGCGCGGCGTCGGCTTCACCGAGCGCGAGCTGGCGGAGCTGGACATCGTCGTCCAGGAGATCGGCACGAACGCCGTGCGCTACGCAGACGGCGGCGGCTGGATTCACTTCACCTCGCCGCTCGGAGCCGAGCCCGGCATCGAAATTTTCTACAGCGACAAGGGTCCCGGCATCAGCGATCTCGAACGCGCCATACGCGACGGCGTCTCTTCGGGCGGCGGGCTCGGCGCCGGCTTAGGCGCGATCCAAAGATTGATGGACGAGTTCGAGGTCTATTCGACCGTCAAGCCCGCCAAGATCGCGCGGTCGTCTCGGCACGCGACGCCCTCGCCGCCGTCGCCGTCGTCACTCTCTTCACCGCTGCCGCCGCGCCCGTCGCGCTCGTCTTCGGCGTCCCTGTCTTCGGCGTCCTCGTCGGCGCCTTCGCGCGCCGCGCCGGCCGCCGCCTCCGGTCACGCCTCGCGGCGCACGACGCACGGCACGGCGCTCTTGGGTCGTAAGTGGATCGCGGCTGCCAGGCTCTCGCCCGAACGCCACGCCGCGACCGCGCGCCGCATCGGCGTCTGGTCGCGCCCACACCCGGGCGAGACCGACAACGGCGATGCCTACTTCGTCCGGCGACGTGCGGGGCAGCAACTGCTCGCCGTCGTGGACGGCCTCGGTCACGGCGCGGGCGCGCGCGAGGCGGCGGACGCCGCGCTCGAAATCCTCTCGGCGTGGCAGGGCGAACCGCTCGAAGATGTCTTCCGCCGCGCGCACGAGCGCCTGCGCCCGACGCGCGGCGCGGTGATGGGCGCGTGCGTGCTCGACGCGCGCGCGCAGAAGTTCCACTTCGCGGGCGTCGGCAACGTCGAGGTGCGCGTCGTCGGCTCGCCCGCGCCCGTGCGCCCCGTCTCCGCCAACGGCACGCTCGGCTCGCGCCTCGGCGCGGTGCGCGTCTTCTCCTACGACTGGTCTGAGGGCGCGACCGTTCTGCTCGCCAGCGACGGCTTGAGCGCGACGTGGGACATAGAGGACTACCCCGGCTTGCTCGCCAAGAGCCCGCAGATGATCGCCGGAGTGCTCGCCCGCGACTACTCGCGCGAAACGGACGACGCGACCGTGCTCGTGGCGCGCTGACAGTTTTCGGTTTTCGGTTTTCAGTTTTCAGCCGGAAGGTCGAAGGCTGAGAACCGGAGCGGCTGAAAACTGAAAACTCAAAACTGGAAACCGTCTTGGAAGAGATCAACACAACGCGGCTCGGCGACATCTACGTGCGGCGCGAGGCGGACATCGTGAAGGTGCGCGACCGCGTCCGCCGGCTGGCGCGCGAGATGGGCTTCGACCAGACGACGCAGATCAAGATCACGACCGCCGTCTCCGAGCTGACGCGCAACATCTACGAGTACGCGCGCTCCGGCGCGATCTCGCTCGCCGTCGCCGAGGTCGGTCACGCCGCCGGTTTGCAGATCACGGCGCGCGACGACGGACCCGGCATCGAGCCCGAGCTGATCGAGCGCATCATGCGCGGCGAGTTCCACTCCTCCCACGGTCTCGGCATCGGGCTGGCGGGCACGCGCCGACTGATGGACGACTTCCGCGTCGAATCCTCGGACGGCAGCGGCACGCGCGTCACCGTCATCAAGTGGCTTCCGCCCGCGCGCGCCGCCGAGTTGCGCGAGCGCGTCGCGGAGGTGCGCGAGCGCTTCGCGGAGACCATCGAGGAGTCGGCCGTCGAAGAGTTGGAGCAGCAGAACCGCGATCTCATGTCGGTGCTCGCCGAGCTCGAAGAGAAGCGCGAGGAGCTGGAGCGACTGAACCGCGAGCTGGCGGAATCCAACCGCGAGCTCGAAGAGGCGAACGCGAAGCTGCGCGAGCTCGCCGAGCTGAAGGAGGAGTTTCTCGCCGTCACGACGCACGACCTGCGCTCGCCCCTGACGGTCATCAGCGGCGTCATCAGTTTTTTTAGCTCCGGTCGCCTCGGCGAGTTGACGCCCGAGCAGCAGCACATGGTCTCGATGATGGAGCGCAACACGCAGAACCTGATCGAGCTGGTCAATGACCTGCTCGACTCCGCCAAGATCGAGTCCGGCACGCTCCAGCTCGATCTCGCCGCGACCGATCTCGCCCCGCTCGTCGCGGAAGTCTGCGAAGGGATGCGCACGGTCGCCGCCGAGAAAGGCATCGCGCTCGAGAACGGCGTCGCGTCGAATCTGCCGCGCGCCCTCGCCGACCGCGCCAAGCTCCGCCGCGTCATCGTCAATCTCGTCTCGAACGCCCTGAAGTTCACGCCGAAGGGTGGTCGCGTCTCCATCTCCGCCGCGCTTGAGCGAGAAAACGACGCAGCCGTGCGCGACGACGGCGACGACCGCGTGCGCGTCTCGGTCACGGACACGGGCGTCGGCATCCCAGCGGACGACATCCCGACGCTCTTCGACAAGTACGAGCAGGCGCGCTCGCGCGCCACGCGCAGCGAGAAGGGCACGGGTCTCGGACTCTACATCACGCGCCAGCTCGTCGAACTCCACGGCGGCGAGATCAACGTCACATCAACCGTCGGCAAAGGCTCGACCTTCTCCTTCACGATCCCCGTCGCGGGGGACGACTGAAACTAACTGACCGGCTGCGCGGCGCGATCAGTTCTTAACTTATTACTTGTCGCCCGTCACTGCTCTTATGCACTATCACTTGATCGGAATCTGTGGCACGGCGATGGGCAGCCTCGCCGGGATGTTGCAGGCGCGCGGGCATCGCGTGGCGGGCTCGGACGAGAACGTCTATCCGCCGATGTCCACGATGCTCGCCGAACTCGGCATCGAGGTGATGCGCGGCTACAAGCCGGAGCACCTGACGCCAGCGCCCGACTGCGTCGTCGTCGGAAACGCCTTGTCGCGCGGGAACGCCGAGGTCGAGGAGACCTTGAACCGCAAGCTTCACTACCGCTCGCAGGCGGAGGTCGTCAAGGAGGAGTTCATACGCGGGCGGCGCTCGCTCGTCGTCGCGGGCACGCACGGCAAGACGACGACGACGAGCATCGCGACGTGGGTGATGGAAGTCGCGGGGCTCAACCCGTCGTTCCTCGTCGGCGGCGTCGTGCAGAACTTCGGCAAGAGCTTCCGCGTGACGGAGAGCGACTACTTCATCATCGAGGGCGACGAGTACGACACCGCCTACTTCGACAAGGGCGCGAAGTTCATGCACTACCTCCCGGAAGTCGCCGTCGTCAACAACATCGAGTTCGATCACGCCGACATCTACGCGAACCTCGACGCCGTGAAGCTCGCCTTCCGCCGCTTCATGAACCTCGTGCCCGCGAACGGTCGCCTCGTCGCCGGCTGGGACGACGCGAACGTCCGCGACGTTGTGGGCGCGATGGGCTCGCGCCTGCACACGCAGCTCGAAACCTTCGGCACTTGCGACGACGCCAAGTGGCAGGCGCGCGACGTTGACTTTTCGGGCGAGCTGACGCGCTTCCGCGTCCTCCGCGAAGGCAAGGAGTGGGGCGAGTTCGAGATGCCGCTCATCGGGGAGTTCAACGTGAGGAACACGCTCGCGGTCGTCGTCGCGGCTGACGCGTGGAATGTCGAGCGCGCGGCGATCCGTGAAGCGCTCGCCACGTTCAAGAGCGTGCAGCGCAGGATGCAGGTGAAGGGCGCGGCTTCGGGCGTGACCGTGATTGACGACTTCGCGCACCACCCGACCGCCGTGCGCGAGACTTTGCAAGCGCTGCGCGCGAAGTACAAACAGGGGCGGCTCGTCGCGGTCTTCGAGCCGCGCTCGGCGACCTCGCGCCTCGCGGTCTTTCAAAAAGAGTACGTCGCCGCGTTCGGCTCGGCGGATTACGTCGTCGTCGCCACGGTCTTCGACCGCGAGAAGGGATCGATCTACGGTCGGCTCTTAAACACCGACGAACTCGTCGCCGAGATCAACCACGCGGGCACGCGCGCCTTCTGCCTCGACGGCGCGGACGCAATCGTCGCGCACCTCGCGCCGGAACTCCGCCCGGGCGACACCGTCGCCGTCATGTCCAACGGCGGCTTCGGCGGACTCCACGACAAGCTGCTCGGCGCGCTACGCACACGCGACGGCGAGGCGCAAGCTCATCATAAAAACTAGCCACAGAGATCACAGAGGGCACAGAGAGGAAAATATGAACGATGAACGCGGAACGATAAAGTAAGACGGACGGTTTTACAGTTCATCGTTCATCGCTCCTACTTCACCATCTCTTCCCTCTGTGATCTCTGTGCCCTCTGTGGCTAGTTCTCCTGCTCAGTCGTTATCGCTCGCCGGTCGCCCCGAGAGCGAGCTGGGCGCGTCGAGGTGCGCGCCGGGGTGGACGGACATGCCGAGCCGCTCGACGAGTTCGCCGCCGAGCCAGCCCGACGCGAGCGCGAGCGCGAAGCCGACGAACGAGCAGGCGAGCGCGACGGCGTCCGGCTGGTGGAAGTGCGCGCCGCGGCGGAACCACCAGCTCACGGCGAAGAGGACGAGCACGATGTCGTTCAAGATCGCGTGCAGCAGACCGACGCGCTTGGCGCGCGTGTCCTTCGGGATCGCCATCCAGTCCACGAAGCCGGGCACCGCCGCGACCAGCCCGCCGACGACGCCCGCCGCGATCATCCAGTGCGCCGAGATCGTGAGCCCGTAGCCGGGGCGGAAGAGGTTGACGATGTCGAAGACGACCGAGGTCGAGAGCAGACCCAGCGGGAAGACGATCAGGATCGGGTGCGCGCCGTGTCCGAGGACTCTGAATTTACTCTCCATCTAGTTCCCTCCTTTGCGTCAGACGAAAGTCACGCGGAGACCCGCACGACTCCCGCGCGGGAGTTTCACATCACGACGAGGTTTCGAGGAGGATTCGCAGTCAGAGTTTATTCAACTCTCGCGGCGGCGACAAGCGGCAGTTTTCAGTTTTCGGTTTTCAGCCGGAGGGAACAATCGGCGTCCGGTGGTCGGTCGCCAGCCAGCCCTGTTTAGTCGCGCGCCGTTACCCGTCCGTGGCGGCTTGGCATTATACTGACCGCCATCGTCCGTGCGTTTCGCTCGTCCGAACTGAAAACTGAAGACCGAAAACTGAAAACTGTCCCATGATTCTCGAACGCATCCGCCAGCGCGCCGCCGCAGACCCGCAGCGCATCGTGCTGCCCGAGGGCGAGGACGCGCGCACGGTCGCGGCGGCGGCGCGCTGCGCCCGCGAGCGCGTCGCGCGCGTCACGCTCTTAGGCTCCGAGGAGAAGATTCGCCAGGCGGCGCGCGACGCGAACGCGGACATCGGCGGCGTCGAGATCATAGACCACCGCCGCGCGCCCGATTTCGACCGTGTCGCCGCGCTCTACCACGAGCTGCGCCGCGCCAAGGGCATGATGCCCGACGAGGCGCG
>JAIVGV010000099.1 GCA_020201365.1 Acidobacteriota bacterium | reverse complement strand
CTCTTGCAGCGAGCCGACCGCCGACGCGGAGAGGATGCGCTCGACGCCGAGCAGCTTCAACGCGTAGATGTTCGCGCGGAACGGCAGCTCCGTCGGCAGCAGTCTGTGACCACGACCGTGGCGCGGCAGGAACGCGACGCGCGCGCCTTCGAGCGTGCCCACGATGAACGAATCTGAGGGCTTGCCGAACGGCGTCTCGACCGACACCTCTTCAATCTCTTTCAGCTCCGGCATCTGGTAGAGCCCGCTGCCGCCGATGATTCCGATGCGCGCTGTCGTCATGTTTAATCGCTTCCGGTTTCTCAGTTCAACGAATGCTCTGAACTCTGTCTGTTATCCTCGAATCTGACCGCGCGCAGCTTCCCGCCGTCTTCGACGACGCGGCAGAGCGGCGCTTCCGCGTCGTGGTAGAAGAGGCAGAGCCAGCCCTCGCGCGCGGCTCGCGGCAAAAGCCGCTTCTTGGCTTCGAGCGTCTCCACGGGGTAGAGGTCGTAGCCCATCACCCACGCCGGCGCAACGTGCGCGCGCGTCGGGACGAGATCGGCGAAGCCGTAGAGCGTGCGCCCGCCGCGCGCGAGCCGCCAGCACTGCATCGTGCGCGAGTGACCCGCGACCGTCTCCAACGCGAGACCCGGCACGACCTCGTAAGTGGCGGGCTTCAGCTCCAACTGACCCGAAGCGGCGAGCGGTCGCCAGTTCTCCGCGTGGTAACTGGCGCGGTCGCGCTCGTGGGGCGACTCGGCGTGCGCGTACTCGTCCGCCGAGACGAAGTAGCGCGCGTTCGGGAAGGTCGGCGCCGCGCCCCCTTCCCCGTCGAGTTTCGTGTTCCCGCCCGCGTGATCGAAATGCAAGTGCGTGTTGACGACGACCGTGATCTCTTCCGCGCCGTAGCCCGTGATCGCTTTCAGAGACTCGCCGAGCGTGCGCTCGCGCGAGACGGCGTACATCGCCGACTGCTTCGCAGACCACTTGTCGCCCACGCCCGTCTCGATGACGATCCGCTCGCGCCCCGCCGCGACGAACACGCAGTTCGCGTTCAGCCGCACGCGGTTCTCCGCGTCGGGCTCGGCGACGCGTGACCACAGCGCGCGCGGCACGACGCCGAACATCGCGCCGCCGTCCAGACGAAACTCCGCGTCCGGCACGATCTCCACGCGGTAGTCGCCGAAAAGCATAACGATGGAGTCGGAACGATGAACGATGAAGTGAAACAGATCGTCTTCACTCCGTCGTTCAACGTTCCTCGTTCTAACTTACTTCGTCTTCCCCGGCTTCGCGCCCGTCGTCGCGCCGGGCTTGGGCTTGGCGTTCGAGTTGGCGTCGGGCGGCGCGGGCAGCGTCGGCTCATCCGGCGGCGCGCCCTGGTTCATCTGCGGCGGCATCTGCGGCATGGCGGGCGCGGGCGGCGCTTCGACCTTGAAGTCGTCGGGGATGTTGACGTGGTCGCGCTGGACGATCTCGTCTATGAACTTCTGCCGCTTCTCCTTCTCGACCGCCGCCTTCGCCTGCTCGCGCGGCGACTTCGGCGCGGCGAACGGGTTTTCGGGCTGACCCGTGTCGGACTTGATCAGGATGTGGCTCGCGTGCACCTCCTCGACGTCCTTGCCCTGCTCGTCCTTCGAGGTGCGCCGCTCCTGCATCTTGATGATGTGGAAGCCGAAGGGCGACTCGACGACGTCGCTGATCTGGCCGGGCTGCAGGGCGAACGCCGCGTCCTCGAACGACTTGACCATCGCGCCGCGCTTGAACCAGCCGAGGTCGCCGCCCTTGTCCTTGTTCGCCGTGTCGCCCGAATACTCCTTCGCCAGCGCGCCGAAGTCCTCGCCCGCGCGCGCGCGCTTCAAAACGTCCTCCGCCTTCGCGCGCGTCTTGCTCTCGTCGAACTCCGGGTGCTGCTTGATGTAGGCGTCAACGTCCTGATCGGTCGCCTTAGTCGCCGCCTCGATCTGCTGCTTGTTCGCCTCGCTGTACTTGCGCGCGAGCACCTGCGCCTCCTGCACCTGCATGAGCAGCTGCGTGCGCCGCTCCTTCTCGACCCCGGCAGCCTTCGCCTTGCGCGCGACGACCTGCATCGGTCCCCAGGTGTCGTTCTTGATCTGTTCGCGCTGGTCGGGCTGGATGTCTTGCGTCGAGGGGATCATGCCGATGTCCTGCAAGTCTTTGATGAACTGATCGAACTTCTGATCCACGCCCGGCTCTTTGAGGAACGCGTCAACCTCCTGCTTCGTGTAGAGCTGATCGGGGTTGGTGACGCCCGCCTCCTGCTGCTTCTGCGCGTAGGTCTGCGCGAGGATGAGCGTGCGCATCTCCTCGATCTGGCGCGCGGTGTCGGGCTTGTCGGCGATGCCGGTGCGCCGCGCCTCCTGCGCGAGCGCGAACAGCTCGCGGAGCTGCTTCGTGATGTTCTTGCGCTCTTCGGGGCTGTTCGCCAGCGTCGAGAGCTCCTGCGGCGGCACCATGCCCTTGACGATCTCCGCCACGTCGTCCTGCGAGAGCGTCACGGAGCGGTGGCGGCGCGCCCAGAACTGCCAGCCGATGAGCGCGACGGCTACAAGCACAGCCACGCCCGCGACGACGAGCGCCTTCGTCGCCGCGCCCGTGCCGACGCCCGCCGGCGACGCAGCCGCGCGCGACGCCGCGACGGGCTGCGCGAGCGGAGTCGTCGCCGCGCCGACCGAGACGGGCGATGCCGTCTCGCCCGCAGCCTCTTCGTCGGCAGCTTCTTCGGCGGCGGATTCGAACGCCGACTCCCCGCCCTCTCCGAGCCCGGCGGTTGAGCCCGCGAGCGGCTCGGTCGCCCCCGCGTCGAGCGGCGTCGTCGCGCCGCCCGCCGGTTCGCCGACGGCTGACGCCTCGCCTAGACCAGCGTCGTCAGCCGCCGCGCTCAACTCCGCGCCGCAGCCGGGGCACGTCGTCGTCTCGTCCGGCACAACCGTGCCGCAGTTCTTACAAGTAATCATCTCTTATCCTTCTTCCGTCCTTTTAACTTTTCAACCCTGTTTGAACCCTTCGGCGCGCCGCGAACGACTGTCCGCGCGCTCGACTTCAGTAACCGCGGGGCGGCGGCGCGCGGACGCGACTCAGGGCGCGGCATCGCGGTGCTCGACGAGTTCGAGCAGCACGCCGCCCGACGCGGACGGGTGCACGAACGCGACGAGGCAGTCGTCCGCGCCGACGCGCGGCTCCTCGTCAATCAGCCGCGCGCCCTTCTCCTTCAGACGCGCGAGCGCCGCGCGAATGTCCGCGACGCGCACGGCGACGTGATGAATCCCCGCCCCGCGCTTCTCCAAAAACTTCGCCACGGGCGAGCCCGAGTGCGTCGGCTCAAGCAGCTCGACGCGCGGCTCACCCACGGGCAGCATCGCCACGCGCACGCCCTGCTCCGCGACCTCTTCCGTGTGCACGACCTCCAAGCCGAGCGCGTCGCGCCAGAACGCGAGCGCGTCTTCGATCTTCGGCGTGGCGATCCCGATGTGCTCTATTTTCATAGTGAGCGGTGGGCGGTGAGCAGAGAGCAGTGAAGGCAGCCGGCTCCGACTGCTTAGGGCTTACTGCTTCTCGCTCACTTCCAAAAACTCTTCGACCGCCGAGTACGGATCGCGCCGCTTCGCCGCGACTTCGTTCGCCAGCGCGTCGAGTTGTTCGTCCGCGCCCTCGCCGCCGAGAGCGCGCTCGACGAGCCGCTCGCGCAGCAGTTCGAGTATGCGCCAGCGCGCGACCGACGCCCGACGCGCGAGGTTCGCCTCGCCCTTGAGCAGGAACTCGCGGTAGCTCTCAATCGCCGCGGCGAGCGCTTCGACGCCGACGTTCTCGGTCGCGACGGTCTTCACGATGGGCGGCTCCCAGCCGTCGCCGCGCGCGGCGAGCGACATCAGCGCTTCGAGTTCCTTCTCCGTCCGGAGCACGCCCTCGCGGTCGGCTTTGTTGATGACGAAGACGTCGCCGATCTCCATGATGCCCGCCTTGATCGCCTGCACGTCGTCGCCCATGCCGGGCACGAGCACGACGACCGAGACGTCCGCCGTCTTCACGATCTCGACCTCGTCCTGCCCGACGCCGACCGTCTCGACGACGATCTTCTCGTAGCCCGCCGCGTCGAGGATCGAAACCGCGTCCACGCTCGCGCGCGCGAGCCCGCCTAAGTGTCCCCGCGTCGCCATCGAGCGGATGAAGACGCCCGCGTCGAGCCCGAGCGTCTGCATCCTGATCCTGTCGCCCAGGATCGCGCCGCCCGAAAAAGGGCTCGACGGATCAACACAAACAATCCCGACGCGCTCGCCGCGGCTCCGGTAGAGCATCGCCAGCTTGTCAACGAGCGAAGACTTCCCCGCGCCCGGCGAGCCCGTCACGCCGACGATGAGCCCGCGCCCCGTGTGCGGGAAGAGCGACTTCATCAGCCCCGCCGCGCCCTCGACGTTGTCCTCGACCTTCGAGATGGCGCGCGCCACCGCCCGCGCGTCGCCCGCGATGATGCGTTCGAGTTCGGTTGTCGTCGTCGTCGCGCTCAAGTCGTACCGTTCGGCGCGTGCCGCGCTACACGCCGCTCAGAATCTGTTTCGCGATGATGATGCGCTGAATCTCGGACGTGCCCTCGCCGATGGTGCAGAGCTTGGAGTCGCGCCAGTATTTTTCGGGCGGGTAGTCCTTCGTGTAGCCGTAGCCGCCGTGAATCTGGATCGCCTCCTCGCAGACCTTGACGGAGACCTCCGAGGCGTAGAGCTTCGCCATCGAAGACTCCTTCGTCACCTTGCGCCCCTCGTCTTTCAGGTACGCCGCGCGGTAGGTCATCAGACGCGCCGCGTCGATCTGCGTCGCCATGTCCGCGAGCTTGAACTGGATCGCCTGAAACTCGGCGATGGCCTTGCCGAACTGCCGCCGCTCCTTCGCGTACTTCACAGCCGACTCGTAAGCGCCCTGCGCCAGCCCCAGCGCGAGCGCGGCAATCGAGATGCGCCCGCCGTCGAGGACTTGCATGGCTTGGATGAAGCCCAAGCCTTCGGGACCGAGGCGATTCCCGTCGGGGATGAAGCAGTCCTCGAAGATCACGCTCGCGGTCTCGGAGGCGCGAAGTCCGAGCTTGTCCTCCTTCTTGCCCGGCGCGAAGCCTTTCGCCCCCTTCTCGAAGATGAAGGCGGTGATGCCCTTCGAGCGCATCGCGCGGTCGGTCGAAGCCATGGCGACGCAGGTGTCGGCGTGGATGGCGTGCGTGATGAAATTCTTCGCGCCGTTGACGACCCAGCCGCCGTCGCGCCTGACCGCCGTCGTGCGCGTGCCCGACGCGTCCGATCCCGCGCCCGGCTCGGTCAAGCCCCACGCGCCGAGCTTTTGCCCTTGCGCGAGCGGGACGAGGAACTTCTGTTTCTGCGCCTCCGTGCCGAACGTGAAGATGTGGTTCGAGCAGAGCGAGTTGTGCGCTGCGACTGAGATTCCGACCGAGCCGTCAACGCGCGACAGCTCCTCGATGATCGTCACGTACTCGACGTAGCCTAAACCGGCGCCGCCGTACTCTTCCGGGAAGATGACGCCCATGAAGCCCTGCTCGGCGAGCTGCGGCAGGAGCTCCACGGGGAAGTGCTGCCGTTCGTCCCACTCGCGCACGTGCGGCGCGATCTCGCCCTCGGCGAACTCGCGCACGCTCGACTTGATCTGTTGCTGATCCTCCGTGAGATCGAAATTCATCGTCTGATTCTGTCCCCTTGAAACGCCCGCGCGCAAAAAAAGACGAACAGTGACAGACCGCAACCGCCGACTTTTGCCGCTGTTCGCCTGACCTTTTATTGTAACCGATCACTCGCCCCGAACGTGACCCGCCCCGCGAGCCTTCGCCGCGCCCCGCGCGGATTTTTCCGACGACTCGCGCTCGCGCACCCTCCGTCGCGACCCGCCGCCCGCCGCGTCACGACGCGAGCCGCGCGCTCGATCATCACGCGCGCGATCATCGCTCGCGGTCGCGCGGCGTCCGCGCGCGCCGCCACCGCGCGCTTCCTTCGCCCCGCCCTCGTCCGATCTCACTCGACCCGCGCCGCCGCGCTTGAGCCCCGCGACCTCGGCGGGCGTCAGATGTCGCCACGCGCCGACCGGCAGACGCTCGTCGCGCAAGTTTCCGATCCGCACGCGGCGCAGCTTCAGGACGGAGTGACCGACGGCGTCGAACATCCGCCTGATCTGCTGGTTGCGCCCCTCGTGCAGCACGACCTCGAACCAGGCGTTCGACTCGGTCTCGCCCGTCCGCTCGATCCGCGCGGGCGCGGTGCGAACGCCTTGATGTGATCGCGCGCGGGGTCTGCCTTCGTGCCCGGCTCGGTCACGATCTCGCCGTTCACGGTCACCTCGCCCGCCGCGATCAACTCCTCGGCATGGCGACGCGACGCGAGCCCGGCGGCGGCGATCAACTTTTGCAGACGCTCTTCCATTACGAATGAGCAGTGAGCGGCGGGCGGTCGGCAGTAAAGCAAAACTGCTTACCGCTCGCCGCTCACCGCTCACTTCCTTCACGCCGCGCTGCCCGTCAAATCCTCGAAGTCTTCGATGCTCGGCAGCTCCGAGAGGTCTTTCAAGCCGAACTGGATGAGGAACTCTTTGGACGTGCCGTACATCATCGGTCGCCCGACCACTTCCTTACGACCTTTGGCGACGATGAGCCGCTTGTCGAGAAGAGTCTTGATCGCCGAGGACGACTGCACGCCGCGTATCTCTAAAATCTCCGGGATCGTGACGGGCTGCTTGTAGGCGATGACGGCGAGTGTTTCGAGCGCCGCGAGCGAGAGCTTCGCCGACGGGCGCGACTTCAAGAAGGCGCGGACGTGCTCGTGGTGTTCGGGGCGCGTGGCTAGTTGCCAGCCGCCCGCCACTTCGCGCAGCATGAGCCCGCCGTTGCGCTCGTTGAACTCTTTGGCGAGCCCCTCGACCGCCGTCTCCACCCAGCCGCGATCCTCTTTCAGAACTTCGGCGAGCGTCTTCGCCGAGATCGGCTCTTCCGAGACGAAGACGAGCGCCTCGATGATGCCCATCAGCTCCGCCATGCTGCGCGGCCGACCGCCCGGCGCGACCTCGCCGCCCTCTTCGTCCTCGTCCGCGCCTTGCGCGCGCGCGCGCGACCCGCGCTGTAGCGCCGCCATCCGCTCGGCGAGGTCTTCGGCGTCGGCGTCGTGGATGACGATCTCGGCGTCGAGTTCGTCGCTCGCGGCGGCATCGTCCTCGCCCGCGACCGACTCGAAGTCCTCTTCGTCAACCATTGCGTTGACCAGCGCGCTCCCGTCGCGCGCCGCCTCGACCGCGCGCGCGTCGTCGCTCTCTGCCGCGACGGAAGCCGCGCCGCCCTCGTTGCGCTCTTCTCGTTTTCTACTCATCGTCTTCCCGCCGTCTCGGTTGCCCGACTCTTCGCGGTCGCCAAAGCCCCGGAGTCCTACGCGCTGGCGCGCGCGACGATCTCGCCGAACGTCTCGCGCTGGACGAGCTTGATCTCGGTCGTGCGGACGAGTTCGAGCACGGAGAGGAACGCGAGCACCAGCTCGCGCCGCGTCTCGGCGCGCTCGAAGAACTGCCGCAGGTTCAACTCGCCCGCGCTCAAAATCATGTTGCGCAGGCGCTCCTGCATCTGCGCCATCGTCACCTCGTCGCGCTCGATCTCCATGAGCGCTTCCTGTTTTTTGCGCGCGACGATCTCCTGGAAGACGCGCAGCAGGTCGAACACTCCGACCGCCACTTCCGGGTTCGCCTTGTCCGTCTCAATCGGCGCGCGCGTAAACACGCCCCGCTCGACGGTCGCGCGCGACCACAGCATCTGCGCCGCGGCTTTGAACTTCTGGTGTTCGAGCAGGCGCGCGACGAGATCGCGCCGCGGGTCTTCCTCCTCCTCGTCAGCGCCCGCGGCGAGCGGGTCGGGCGGCAGGAGCATCTTCGACTTGATCTCGATGAGCTGCGCCGCCATCACTAAGAATTCGCTCGCCACGGAGATGTCGAGCTGCCGCATCATCTGTATGTAGCGCAGGTATTCGTCCGTGATGCGCGCGACGGGGATGTCGTAGATGTCAACCTGCTCCTGGCGGATGAGGTAGAGCAAGAGATCGAGCGGACCCGCGAAGTCGCCGAGGTACAGCTTCAACTCGTCGCCGCCCTCGCCGTGCTCCGTGACGATCTCCGGCTGCGCGCCCGCGACCGCGAGCTTGACGGCTCCGCCTTCGCCGTTCACGTGTGCCGTCGCCTCTGTCGCGCCCGCGCCCGGCTCGGTGACGACGTTCGTCTCGTTCTGCTCTTCCATCCCTGCCACCTCACGCGCGGCGCGCGCCGACGAGCCCCATGCGCGCTTTCACTTCGTCGAGCGTTTTTCTCGCGATGCTTTGCGCGCGCTCGCGCCCCTCGTCGAGCGTGCGCTCGAGCTCCTCGTCAGAGATGCCGCGGGCGCGCTCTTGCAAAGGCTTCAGAAACTCAATCGTCGTCTCCGCGAGCTCCGACTTCAACTGCGCGTAGCCCTTGCCCTCGAAGTGCGACTCGACCTCGTGTAGGTCTTTACCCGTCAGGATTTGATAGATCGTCAGCAGGTTCGTGATCGCCGGTCGCTGCTCGTCGAAGCGGATCTCCGTGCCAGAGTCCGTCACCGCGCGCTTGAACTTGCGGCGCACCGCGTCCGCGTCGTCGAGCAGGAAGATGCTCCCGGCGGCGTTCTCGTCCGACTTCGACATCTTCCTCGCCGGATCGCTCAAGGATTGAATCTTCGCGCCGACCTTCGGGATGAAAGGGTCGGGCACGCGGAACGTCTCGCCGTAGTCGCGGTTGAAGCGGATGGCGATGTCGCGCGCCAGCTCCAGGTGCTGCTTCTGATCGTGACCGACGGGCACGAGGTCTGTTTGATAGAGCAGGATGTCCGCCGCCATCAGCACCGGGTAGTTGAGTATCCCGGCGCCGACGCCCTCGCGCTGCTTCGCCGCCTTCTCCTTGAACTGCGTCATGCGCTCAAGCTCCGGACGCGCACGACGCAGTTGAGTATCCACGCGAGCTCCGCGTGTTCCGGCACGTCCGACTGGATGAAGACGATGGAGACACGCGGGTCGATCCCGGCGGCGAGGTAGATGCGCGCCAGATCGCGCGTCTTCTCCGCGAGCGCCCGCGGGTCTTGCGGCAGCGTGATGGCGTGCAGGTTGACGATGCAGAACAGGCTCTCGTACTCGTGCTGCAGCGCCACCCAGTTGCGCAGCGCGCCGAGGTAGTTGCCGATGTGGAAGTTGCCGGTCGGCTGCGCGCCGCTGAAGATGCGTTTCATTGACTAAGCCCCGATGAAGACGAGCCCCCACGCGAAAGGGATGATGACCCCGAAGATTTTGCCGAAGACGCCCGTGAAGAGCGCGATGAAGAGCAGGATGAAGCCGAACTGATCGAGCGCCGCCAAGCCAGACTCGAAACTTTCGGGCAGGATGCTCGCGAGAATCTTACTCCCGTCGAGCGGCGGGATCGGGAAGAGGTTGAAGACGCCGAGCCCGACGTTCAGCATGAAGAATGTGCCGAGCAGCGACGCCACACCCTCCATGACCGTTGAGTTCGGATCGGCCGCCGCGAGACCGCCGCGAATCACGAGCGCGCCCGACGTGTATAGGACGCGAATGATGACGCCGACGACGACGGCGATGGCGAAGTTGCCGAGTATCCCGGCGATGGAGACCCAGAAGTTGGCGATGCGCTTGTTGCGCCAAGCGAGCGGGTTGACG
>JAIVGV010000098.1 GCA_020201365.1 Acidobacteriota bacterium | reverse complement strand
GGTCGGAGAGGCGCGCGGCGACGTGCGGCTCGCGCTTGAGCCGGAGCACCGCGGCGCGAAGCGCGCCCTCGTAGGCGCCGACCGAGCGCGCCGCCGTGAAGTGCTCGGCGTCGCAGCGACGGCAGCGCACCTCTGCCCTCTTCTCCGGGGCGACGACGGCGCGCGCGGGCGCGCCGCACTTCCAGCACATCGCTTCGTCGCCCGAAAAGACGGTCGCCGCCCCCCAGCAGGCGGCGCAGGCTGGCGCGTCGGCGCGCCTTTCGACGCTCGCGCGCTCGCACGCGGCGCACGGCGTCGGGTAAAGGAGCGCGAGCGTCGCGTCGTAAATGAGATCGAGCGTGCGTGAGATATGCACGGTGAAGATGCGTGGCGCGTCTCTTTTTTCTTGACGAGACCGAGACGAGAACTCACCGCGGAGGCGCTGAGGTGGCGCAGAGTTTCGCAGAGAATCCAACTCTCTGTGGTTCTCTGCGAGGTCTCCGCGCCTCTGCGGTGAAGGTTTTTGACCGACCGCCGGGCGCGCGTGAGCATACACGAAAACGCCCGACGATCCCAGTGAACAGATCGTCGGGCGTTTGAAATTCGCCACGCGCGGGTTGTCGTCGGCTACTCGTCCTCGTTGTTGAGCAGCCCGCGCTCCTGCAGGTCTTGGCACTTGAGGCAGTAGCGCGCCCACGGCACGGCTTCGAGCCGCTTCTCGGAGACCGGCTCCCCGCAGTTGACGCACTCGCCGTACTCGCCCGCCTCGATCCGCCCCAACGCCTCGTCAATCAACTCAAGCAGGCGCCGGTCGTTCGCCGACATCGAGATCAGAAGTTCCTTCGTGTAGGCGTTCGCCGCCATGTCCGCCGGGTCTTGCGTCGCCTCGGCGTCGCGCTCGCGGCTCGACAGCTCCGCCTCGTTCACCAGCTTGAAGAGCCCCTCGCGCCGCTCCAGGAGTCGGTCGCGGTACGACTTCATTTTGCGTTTATCCATCTTCGCCTCTTTCAAAGCCCCCTTGCTCATCATCCATTCTCCTCCCTCGCCGATGTCGCTCGCGGCACAAGCCGCACATCATACTCCGCTTGATCGAAAATCAAAAATCGAAAACCAATATTTTTCGACTCACTTCTGGTACGGCAGCCCGCGCAGGATCGTGAACGCGCGGTAGAGCTGCTCGCAGGCGACGACGCGCGCCAGCTCGTGCGTCAGCGTCAGCCGCGAGAGCGACCAGCGCACGTCCGCGCGCCGCCTGACGCCGTCGCCCACGCCGAGGTGTCCGCCGACGACGAACGCGATCTCCTTGCGCCCCGCGTTCATCCACCCTTCGAGCCGCGCAGCCAACTCGCGGGAGCCCCACTGCTGCCCCTCGACGTCGAGCAGCACCGTCAAAGACCCTTGCGCGAGCGCGGCACTGATGCGCCGACTCTCCTCCTCGACCACCGCCCGGTCGTCGCCCGCGCCCGACGCCTCGCGCAGCTCGGTCACTTCCGTCTTACAGAACCGCGAGAGCCGCCCCACGTAATCCTCGACGAGCGCGCGCGCGTGCTCGTTGCGCGTCTTGCCGACGAAGATGAAGCGCAAGCGCATGAGAGCAAGGGTGAAGTCGGAACGATGAAGGATGAAAGCATGGGCGGAAGATCGAATGGTTCTCTATCATCCTTCCGCCTTCACCCTTCACCCTTGCTGTTTCGCGCCAGCCGCTCGTACAGATTCTTCCGGCTGATCCCTAGGAGCCGCGCCGCCTCCGACTTGTTGCCGCCGGTCGCCGCGAGCGTCTCGGCGATGTAGTCTGCTTCGACCTCGGCGAGCGTCGGTCGGCGCGCGCGCCTCAGTTTCGACGAAGCCGCGACGCGCAGCGACTCCGGCAGGTGCTCGACTTCGACCGTCTCGCCGTCGGCGACGATCACGGCGCGCTCTAAGACGTGCGCTAGCTCGCGGACGTTGCCGGGAAAGTCATAACTTTCGAGCAGGGCGAGCGCGGCTGGCGAGAGCGTCCGCGCGCGACGCCCGTGCTTGCGCGCGTAGGTTTTCAAAAAGCCGCGCGCGAGCTGCGGAACGTCGGCGCGCCGCTCGCGTAGGGGCGGGACGTGGATGCGCACGACGTTGAGCCGGAAGAAGAGATCGGGGCGGAAAGCGCGGCGGCTCACGGCGTCTTCGAGATCGACGTTGGTGAGCGCGACGACGCGCGCGTCAACCCTGATCGTGCGGCGACCGCCGAGCCGCTCGAACTCGCGCCGCTCGATGACGCGCAGCAGCTTCGCCTGCGCTTCGACCGTGAGGTGCGCGATCTCGTCGAGGGCGACGGTGCCGCCCTGCGCGGCTTCGAGCCTGCCGGGTCGCGCGGCGATCGCGCCCGTGAACGCGCCGCGCTCGTAGCCGAACAGCTCGGCTTCGAGCAGGTCGGCGGGCAGCGCCGCGCAGTCAATCTTGACGAAAGGCGACGCGGCGCGCGGCGACTGCGCGTGGACGAACCGCGCCACGGCTTCCTTGCCCGCGCCCGACTCGCCCGTGACGAGCACGTTCGCGTCCGTCGCGGCGACGCGCGAGGCGACGCGCACGACCTCGCGCATCGCGTCCGATCTCGCGACGAGCTCGATCACGCCCTCTCGCCGCCAGCGCCGCTCTCGGCGATCTCTCGCGGAAGCTCGACGCGCGCGGCGTCGCGCCACAGCCGTTCGAGATCGTAGAAGCGCCGCGACTTCTCCTCGAAGACGTGGCAGACGAAGTCGCCGTAGTCCAAAAGCACCCACTCCGCCGAGCGGTAGCCCTCGACGCGCGCCGCGCGGCGATTCAACTTCTTCAGCCGCTCCACGATCTCGTCGGCTATCGCCTGCACCTGCCGCGTGTTCGCCGCGCTCGCGATCACGAAGTAGTCCGTGAAGCTCGCCACCTCGCGCACGTCTAAGACGACCAGGTCGTGAGCCTTCTTGTCGTCCGCCGCGCGCAGCGCCTCGACGATCGGCTCGTCGAGCGGCTCGGCGTTCGCGCCCGGCTGCCGCGACTTCGCGTCGCCCGGCGCGCGCGCCTCCGCGGCGTCGTTGCCTAAGCGACTCTTGGCGCCCTCACTCGCCGCGCGAGCCCTAGCCACTTCATCAGTCGCGCGCCGCCGCGACCCGCGCGACGCAGCCGACTCTTCCCTCTTCCGCTGCTCGTCCTGTTTCATGCGTGATCTTTGTAGAGCCCGTACTTGCTGATGTATTCGGCGACGGCTGGCGGCACGCGCGCGTCCGGGTTGCCGCGGGCGATGTCGCGTCGCACCTGAGTCGCCGAGATGTCCTGCCGCACCGCGTCGGTCAAAAATATTTTCGGCGGCTCGTTCTCTTTAACCGAACGGCGCGCCTGTTCGCTTCCGTACCCGCGCAGGTCAACGAGGCGCGCGCGAATCTTACCCGTCACGTGCTCAAAGCTCAACTCGTAGCCGGGCCGCGTCACGACGACCGTGTCGCACATCTCCAAGAGCCTCTCCCACTCGCGCCACGTCGTGATCTCGTTCCAGGAGTCCGCGCCTATGACGAAGAAGAGTCGCGCTCCCGCGCCGCACTCGTTTTGCAAACGCGCGACCGTCTCGACCGAGTAAGGTCGCTCCGGCGCGTCGATCTCGGCGGTCGAAAGGCGGAAGCGCGGCTCGTCTTGCGTCGCCAGCGCGAGCATCGCGTAGCGGTGCAGCGCCGAGGTCGGCGGCTGCGCGCGCTTGTGCGGCGCGACGTGCGCCGGGATGAACAGAACTTCGTCGGGATCGAAGAGTTCGACGAGGCTGCGCGCGACCGCCAGGTGCCCGTCGTGGACGGGATCGAACGTGCCGCCGTAGAGCGCGATGCGTCTTGCTTCACTCATCGGACGCGCCCGCGCTGCCCATTAGAAGTCTCGCCCCGCCCATCAAATTTCGTCCGGCGCGACACTGATCGTCGTCGCGTCGCCTTCGCCCTCATCCTTCAACTCGTCGAGCCGCGCCGCGACCGCGTTGACCAGCTCGCGGACGCCGCGGTTCGCGACCGAAGAGATTTCGTAGAACTCGCGCCCGTCCGCCGCCGCGCGTCGGCGCAGAGATGCGACCCGTTCCGGTTCGTCAAGCGCGTCGATCTTCGTCGCGACGACGATCTGCGGGCGTCGCGCGAGACGCTCGTCGTAGAGTTCCAGCTCGCGGTTGATCGTCTCGTAGTCCGCGACCGCGTCGCGACCCGAGGCGGAGGAGACGTCAACGAGGTGGAGCAGCAGCTTCGTTCTTTCGACGTGGCGCAGGAAGCGGTCGCCGAGCCCCGCGCCCCCGTGCGCGCCCTCGATCAAGCCGGGGATGTCGGCGACGACGAAGGTGCGGAACTCGCCGAGATCGACGACGCCGAGGTGCGGCTCCAGAGTGGTGAACGGGTAGTCCGCGATCTTCGGTTTCGCCGCGGAGATGGTCGAGATGAGCGTTGACTTGCCCGCGTTCGGGAAGCCGACGAGCCCCACGTCGGCGAGCAGCTTGAGTTCGAGTTGTAGCTCGCGCTCCTCGCCCTCGCCGCCCTCTTGATGGTAGCGGGGCGCGCGGTTGGTCGAGGTGGCGAAGTGGGAGTTGCCGAAGCCGCCGCGCCCCCCCCGCGCGGCGAGCCAGCGCTCGCCCTCGTGCGCGAGATCGTGAAGAAGATCGCCCGTCTCCGCGTCGAGCACCTGCGTGCCGGCGGGGACGCGCACCAGCACGTCCGCGCCGTCGCGCCCCGAGCGGTTCGAGCCCTCGCCGTTGCCGCCGCGCTCCGCCTTGTGCTCCGGGTTGTAGCGCAGGTGCAGCAGCGTGTTGACGCCCGAATCCGCGACGAGCCACACGTCGCCGCCGCGCCCGCCGTCGCCGCCCGCGGGTCCGCCGCGCGGCACGAACTTCTCGCGGCGGAACGCCGTCACGCCGTCGCCGCCGTCGCCTGCCTTAACACGAATTTTTACCCTGTCAATAAACACTCAGAACTTTAGTTGTCTCTGTTATTTTCATTAAGTTGAACAAGACATTCACTGGCCAAGCCAGCAAGTCGGTCACCCCTGCTTACCGAAATCCTTTTTAACCTGCGACGCAGAGCAACTATCTGCCGACAGCCCATGCCGCTGCCGTCGCCGGCTGTTGCGAGGAATAAAAGTGTTTCGTGCTCCTTGCGAGGCCGCATTGCGACTGCCGACAAGTAAGTTCTGGGCTTGGTACAGAGAATCTCGCCGAAAGCCATTCCGAGGGCCTCCGACAATGCGCCGTCACTGCCAGGGGCCACGTCCATCAAATTCTTCAGGACGCTCTTGTCGCCGCGCTGGTAAAGCTGAAAGACCTTATCAACTGAATCTTCATTACACTGCGGCCCCAAGTGCTCACACTTTTTCAACTCCATCAGCAGTTCGCGTCGGCTTGGAGCAGGAGAAGCGCCTTGCCTTGCCATAGCGGAGGATAGGAACAAGGTGCTCAGCACGCAGATGGTCAACAGAGGTTTGTAGCTCACCTTAGTAGCCATGACTCGCCATCAAAAAATCGAAAGACGCCCACGCTTGTCTCCCACGTAGGGAGTTGGCGCGGGCGTCGAAGCCGACTCGCTTGCGTTCAAACGTTTCAGGCCGCGGCGGGCGCCTCCGTCTGCGTCGCCGGATAGACGCTGATGAACTTGCCCTGCCGCCCCTTGTCCTCGAACTTGACGACGCCGTCAATGAGCGCGAAGAGCGTGTCGTCCTTGCCGCGACCGACGTTCTTGCCGGGCTTCCACTTCGTCCCGCGCTGGCGCGCGAGGATGTTGCCGCCCAAGACCTGCTCGCCGCCGAACTTCTTCAAGCCCAGCCGCTGCGAGTGGGAGTCGCGCCCGTTGCGCGAGGAGCCGACGCCTTTTTTGTGTGCCATAACAAACTCCAAGTGATGAGTACTGAGTACTGAGTACTGAGTGAAAGCCAGTTGCTTTTTCTCAGTACTCAGTACTCAGCACTCAGTACTTCCTTACCCGATTGAATCAATCTTCACCGCCGTGTAGCCCTGGCGGTGACCCTGCTTGCGCTTGTACTGCTTGCGGCGCTTCTTCTTGAAGACGATGATCTTCGAGTCGCGCCCGTGCTCGACGACCGTGCCGCGCGCCGTCACGCCGTCAACGGCGGGCGTGCCGACGCGCGTCTCGTCCCCGGTGGAGACGAGCACCTCGAACTCGACCGTCTCGCCCGCTTCCTTGCCGAGCGAGGGCACGCGCACGGTCGCGCCTTCCTCGACGCGGAACTGCTTGCCGCCCGACCTGATGATTGCGAAAGCCATCTCGAAACTCCTCAGACGCGAAATTCCCACGCGGGGAAGTCGGTCATTATAAAGATACTTAACGGCGCGCGTCAAACCCGCGACGCACTCAACCCTACGCCTTGGCACCCTTCGCTCCGCCGTTCTCACGCGCGAGGAAGCGCTCCATGAACTTCGTCGAGTAGTTCCCCGAAATGAACTCCTCGTCCTCCATGATGCGCTGGTGCAGCGGCACGGTCGTCTTGATGCCCTCGATGACCATCGCTTCGAGCGCGCGGCGCATGCGCATGATCGCCAGCTCGCGCGTGCGCGCGTGGACGATCAGCTTCGCGATCATCGCGTCGTAGTAGGGCGGCACGAAGTAGCACGCATAGACCGCCGTGCCCACGCGCACGCCGCGTCCGCCCGGAGTGTTAAAGGCGGTGATGAGCCCCGGAG
>JAIVGV010000379.1 GCA_020201365.1 Acidobacteriota bacterium | reverse complement strand
CGTGTCCGTCAGGCGCGAAGGGTGCTCGGTCATGACGACGAAGGCGAGACCGCTCGCTCGCGCGCCTTCGACGACGTCGGCGAGCGTCCCCGTGCTGTGACCGCCGAGCGAGGAGTGGACGTGCATCGCGCCCGCGTAGTCTGCGAACCCGGCGTCGTCAATGGCGGCGCGCTGCGCGTTGAGCTGGCGGATCGTCCGGTCGAGTCGCGCGAGCTGCTGGCGTCGGTAGATGAAGGGCGTCTGCGAGATCGCGAAGAGGACGAGGAGCGCGAGCAGGACTTTGAAGAGCCTACGCATCAGCCCTCGCTCTCGAAGTCAACCGACGCGACGTGCTCGGCGAGGCTGCGCCCGTAAGCGGCGACAAGCAGGTGCTCCGGGTGCTTGTCGTACTCGGCGAGCCCGGCGCGGTCGCGGAACGTGGCGACGAGACCGAGATCGTATGAGCGCGGCAGCCGCAGCACGTCGAAGCCGACGGCGAAGCTCTCGACGTGCGGGATGAACGACGGCAGCCGCCGCAGACGCTCGGCGTGATCCTCGCGCTCGGCTCGCGCCACGTCGGCGCGGTACTTCCAGATGACGATGTGGGTCAGCATAGATTCAAGTGAGCAGTGAGCAGTGAGCAGTGGAAACAGTTTGACTGCTCACTGCTCACTTCAAATACTTGTCGAACCAGCCGAGCGTGCGCTCCAAAGCGTCAACGCGGTGGCGCGGCTCGCGGAAGCCGTGACCTTCGCGTGGGTAGCGCAGCAGCACGGTGTCTATGCCGCGGCGGCGCAGCGCCATGTACATCTCCTCGGCTTGGGTGATGTGCACGTCGTTGTCCTGCTCGCCGTGGATGAAGAGCGTGGGCGTCTGCGCGTCGCGGACGTAGCGCAGCGGCGACCAGCGCCAGAGCAGATCGTAGTCGTCCCAAGGCAAGCCGAACTCCGCGTGGATCAGGTCTTGGTAGAGCGACGTGGCGTAGAAGCTGACGAGGTTCGAGACGGACGCGACGGAGACGGCGGCGCGGAAGCGCGTCGTCTGCGTGATGATCCAGTTGGTCATAAACCCGCCGTAAGAGCCGCCGGTGACGCCGAGCCGCGCGTCGTCAATCCAACCGTACTTGCGGAGCGCGTAGTCAACGCCCGCCATCAGGTCTTTGTAGTCGCCGCCGCCCCACTCGCGCAGCGTGCCGTCGGAGAATTTCTGCCCGTAGCCGGTCGAGCCGCGCGGGTTGATGTAGAGCACGGCGTAGCCGCGCGCGCAGTAAGCCTGAAAGGTCGGGTTGAAGGCGTAGCCGTACATGCCGTGCGGCCCGCCGTGGACGCTCAGCAGCAGCGGGTAGCGCCCGCCCGAACGCCAGCCCAACGGTTTCATCAGCCAGCCTTCGACGCGCGTGTTGTCGAAGCTCTCGAAGGTGAACTCTTCGGGCGCGGAGAGTTGCGTGCCGCGCACGAGTTGATCGTTGTGCGCGCTCAGGCGGCGCACGAGGAAGCCCGTCGCTTCCGCCTCGAAGAGCTCCGCGGGGGCGTCGGCGTCCGTGAGCGTGAAGGCGAGGGGCGCGCCGAAGCCCGCGTCGTGCCCGGGCGTCGCGTTGTACACGGGTTTGGCGGAGACGCTGAAGCTCGTGATCTGGAAGGGCTGGGACGGGCGGAGCGACGGCGCGCCGGACGCCTCGGCGAGCGTCTGCCGCTCCGACAGGAAGTAGGAGCGCGTGAAGCCGCGCGGATCGTCCCAGAGCGTGAGCGCCTGTATGCGCCGGTCGCGGCTGCCGGAGTCGCCGGCGAGGGCGACGCGGTAGATCGTCGTGCGACCGTGATCGCCCGCGAGGTAGTAGATCATGCTGCCGTCGGCAGACCACTGCGGCGAGCGCGCGCGCCGATCCTGCGCGGCGGTCAACTCGCGCCGGTTCCCGTTCGAGGTGTCGAGCACCCAGACGTGCGCGTCCTCCGCCACGCTGTCAATCGTCGTCACTTCGCGCGTCGTCGCCGTGTAGGCGATGTAGCGACCGTCGGGCGACCACGCGGGCTCGTACTCGCACCCGCGCGTGTTCGTCAGTTGGCGCACGCGACCGTCCGCGACCGCGACGGCGAAGATGTCGGAGTTGTTGTTCGCGTCCGGGTCGGGCTCGTGGTTCGAAAGGAACGCGACCTCGTCGCCGCGCGGGCTCCACGTCAAGGCGTGATCGTAGGTCTGACCGAAGGTGAGCTGCTTCGGCTGCGGGCTCGTGATGTCCACGACCCAGACGTGCGTGCGCAGGCTGTCGGAGAAAGACGTGCGCGACTTGTATTGCAGCCGATCAACCACGCGCGGATCGGCTTCCGGTCGCTCGCGCTGGTAGCTCTTGTCCGCCACGTCCGGGACGATCTGCTCCTCGCTCGCGCTCACGTAAGCGATGCGGCGCGAGTCGGCAGACCAGGCGAACGGCTCGCCCGCGTAGGTGATGAAAAAATTTGTCGTGCGCACGGGCGCGACGAGGCGCGGCGCGCCGCCGCCGCCGTCCGGCGAGACGATCCAGACGCCCGCCTGCTCGCCGCGCGCGCCGAGGAAGGCTACGAAGCGACCGTCGGGCGACCAGCGCGGGTGCGAGGCGCTGAGCGCCTCCGTGCCGGGGAGCGCGCCGACGGGTCGCCGCGCGTCGTCCGCGCGCGCGAGCCACAGCGCCGAGCGCGTGTCGTTGCCGGAGACGGTCGAGACGACGTAGGCGACGCGGCTTGCGTCCGGCGAGATTTGCGCGTCCGAGACGGCCGCGACGCGCAGCGTGTCTTCGGGCGCCACCCCGCGCTGCGCGTGCGCGAACGACGCGACGAGGAGCAGGGAAGAAAGGAGAATCAGCCGGATAGTTGTCGCGCGTTTCATCGCAGCCACCATTCGTGAAGTCGTGCCGTGAAGTTACCCCATCGGATCGCGATTCTCAAACGCTTTGATCCGAGAGTCTCGCGCACTGCTCCCGCAGAAGTTCCCACACGCGGCGGACGTGCTCCTCGGTCGTGCGGATGTTGCCGACGGCGAGGCGGATGGTGAAGCGACCGTTCAATTTCGTGTGGGTGAGGAAAGCCGCGCCGCTGGCGTTGACCGAGTTGATGAGCCGCTCGTTGAGCGCGTCGAGGCGCGCCTCGCGCTCTGCGTCGGTCTCGCCTTCGCGAGAAGGAGCGGCGCGGAAGCAGACGACGCTCAAGGGGACGGGCGCGAGCAGCTCCCAGCCGGAGGAGCTTTTGATCCACGAGGCGAAGAGCTGTGCGAGGCGGCAGTGCTCGCGTATGCGGGCGGCGAGTCCTTCGTGTCCGAAGTAGCGGATGATCATCCAGAGCTTGAGGGCGCGGAAGCGGCGACCGAGCTGGATGCCGTACTCGGAGTGGTTTCTGACCTGCTGCCAGTCGGTTTCGAGCGTGCGCAGGTATTCGGGGACGAGCGAGAAGGCGCGGTGCAGCACGTCCATGCGGCGCGTGTAGAGGACGGAGAGATCGAAGGGCGTAAACAACCACTTGTGCGGGTTCATCACCAAGGAGTCTGCGCGCTCGCAGCCCGCGAGCAGACCGCGAAGCTCGGGGACGACCGCCGCCGAGCCCGCGTAGGCGGCGTCAACGTGCAGCCAGACGTTGTGCCGCTCGCAAACGTCGGCGACGCGCGAGACCGGGTCAACGCTCGTCGTCGAAGTCGTGCCGACCGTGGCGACGGCGCAGCAGGGAACACGACCGGCGCGCAAGTCCTCTTCGACCGCGCGGGCGAGCGCGTCGGCGTCCATGCGAAACTCCGCGTCGGTCGGAATCTTGCGTAAGGATCGTTGACCGAGACCGAGCGTGATGACCGACTTCTCGATGGAGGAGTGCGACTGCTCGGAGGTATAGACACAGACGAGCGGGAGATCGGGGCGACCGCTCATGCCGTCCTCGCGGATGCGCAAGTCGAGCGACTCGCGCGCGGCGGCGATGGCGTGCATGGAGGAGACGGACGCGGTGTCGTAGATGATCCCTTGGAAGCTACCGGGCAGACCGATCATCTGCCGCAGCCAGGAGAGCGCGACCTCTTCGAGCTCCTGCGCGGCGGGGGCTGTGCGCCAGAGCAAGGCTTTCGCGTCGAAGGCGGCGCAGAGCAACTCGCCGAAGACGCCGGGCGCGGAGGTCGAGGTGGCGAAGTAGGCGAAGAAGGAGGGGTGCGCCCAGTGCGTGAGCGCGGGGGCGATGAGGGCGTCAACGTCCGAGAGGATCGCGCCCATCGGCTCGCCGCGTTCGGGCGGGGCGGCGGGGAGCTTCGCGACGAGATCGCCGGGCTGCGTCCGCGCGAGCACGGGTCGCTGCTCGATTGACGCAAAGTAGTTCGCGATCCAGTCAACGATCTCGCGCCCGTATCGCCGGAAGTCTTCGGCGCTCATGTCGCCGAGGGGCGGGGCGAAGCCCTCGGCGTCCTCCGTCCGCGGCACGTCAGTCTCTCGCATGGCTCGACATCTTAGCACCGTCCGGCGGCGTACGCCGCGCCCCGCCGTCCGCCCGCGCCGCGCCGGAAAAAGGGCGCGATTAGACCTATCAACACTGTAAAGATTCGGGCGGGGCGGGCGCGCGCGGCGGGCGCAGATTTTTACTGACGCGCGGCGCGCGGCGTGTTAACTTCGCGTCTCACGCCCGCGGAAGTATTACGGTCGGACACGATTCTTCGGTCGCGGCAATTCTTTCGGGTTAGTTCGCCGGGTTGCGGCGGAGGTGATCATGTTTCAAGGTTTCAGGGGTCAACGCGCGGGTCGGCTCGTCAGCCTTTCGCTGCTCGTCTCGCTGCTCTACGCCTTCCCGGCTCCGCCCGCGCGCGCGGCGACTCGCGGCGGCGACGATCCGCAGACCCGGAGCGCGGCTGACGCGCAAACAGCGCTCAGCCAGCGCGTGCTCATCGTCTATAACGCGAACGACGCGGACTCGGTCGCCGTCGCCAACTACTACGCGACCCGGCGCGGCATCCCCGCCGCCAACAAGTGCGCCGTCTCGCCGCCCGCGACGGACGCGCTCTACTTCACGGACTTCTTCAGCACCATCAAGACGCCCGTCCAGAACTGCCTCAACGCGGTCGGCAGCCAGAACATCCTCTACATCGTCACGACCTACGGCGTGCCCTTCGACCTGATCGATCCGCCGCCGACGATCAGCTCGACCGACGCGGGCAGATCAATCGATCAGCGCCTCGCGGACATCTGGGACGTGACGGACGAGCTCGGCGACCAGAACCCCTACTTCGCCAACCCGCACGCGCTAGACGAGTCGTACCCGCCCTTCACTTCGTTCGCCGACTACCGCGCCTCGGTTGATTCGTACCTCGTCTATTCCGTCTGGCGTCTCGACGCGCCGACGCCCGCGCTCGCCGAAGGCTTGGTCGACAAAGCCATCGCCGCCGAGACGGGCGGGCTCGCGGGCCGCGGCTGCTTCGACCGAAACCGCGGCGCGCTCAACTACACCGATCCGAACGCCGACACGGGCGCGCTCCCCGTGGACTGGAGCATCTACCGCGCCGCCGAGTTCGCGCGCGAGTCGGGCTTCGCCGTCGTAGAGGACACGAACGGCGAGGAGTTCGGCACGTCGCCCGCGCCTCTGCGCTGCGACGGCGCCGCGCTCTACTCAGGCCAGTACAGCCTCGACCACTACAACGACGCGTTTACCTGGAACACCGGGGCCGTCGGCATACACCTCGACAGCGCGTCGGCGCACAATCCCCGCGGCGGCTCGAACTGGGCCGCGAACGCCATACAGCACGGCATCACCGTCACGGCCGGCACGATCACGGAGCCCTACACGCAAGGGCAGCCCGCCGTTGACGGCATCTTCCGCGATCTGTTCCAGGGCGCGAACGTCGGCGACGCGATGCTGCGAAACACGCTCTGGCTCAAGTGGCAGATCATGTATTTGGGCGATCCGCTCTACCGCCCGTTCCCGAACTCAACGTTCCCGCCGGCGCCCGCGCCGCCCGCCGCCCCGTGGCTCGACGCCGATGTCGGCCCGGTCGGCGTCGCCGGCCAGTCGAACGTTTACGGCGGGAACTTCGAGCTGCTCGGCACGGGCTCGCAACTGTGGGGCGACACGGACTCGTTCCACTACACGTACCAGCCGCTCGTCGGCGACGGCGAGATCGTCGCGCACGTGACGCGGGTGGACAACACCTCGCTGGGCGACAGCAAGGCGGGCGTGATGATCCGCGAGAGCCTCTCGTCGAGCGCGCGCCACGTCGCCATAAACATCCAGAGCGGCGGCGGCGCGGAAGTCTTCCGCCGCGCGACCGCCGGCGTGACGACCTACGCGACCGGCGCGGGCAGGTATCCCTACTGGGTGCGGCTCGCGCGCAGCGGCAACACGTTTACGACCTACACCTCGCCCGACGGCGCGACGTGGACGCAGCTCACGAGCGACACGCTCCCGATCCCGACGAACGCCTACGTGGGTCTCTTCGTCTGCGGCGTCAACAACGCGCAACTGAACAAGTCGTTCTTCGACAGCGTCCGCGTCACCTCGCCCAACTCGACGCCGACGCCCACACCCACGCCAACCGCGACGCCGACACCGACACCCACCGCCACGCCGACGCCCACGCCGACCGCCACTCCGACTCCAACCCCGACCGCGACACCCACCCCGACGCCGACGGCGACTCCCACGCCCACTCCGACACCTACTCCGACACCAACTCCAACGCCAACCCCCACTCCAACCCCCACGCC
>JAIVGV010000001.1 GCA_020201365.1 Acidobacteriota bacterium | reverse complement strand
TCGCTCTGCACGAAGGTCGCCAACTACCACGAGCGCACGCACAGCCCCGACCGCGTGAAGACCTGCCTGCGTCGCGTCGGCAGGAAGGGCGAAGGAAAGTTTGAGCCGATCAGTTGGGACAAAGCTCTGGACGAGATCGCGTCGCGCTTCCGCGCGCTCGCCGAATCTTCGGAAGGCGCGGAGACGATCATGCCGTACAGCTACTGCGGCACGATGGGGCTCGTGCAGTCCGAGTCAATGGACAGGCGTTTCTTCAACCGCCTCGGCGCGACGATCCTCGACCGCACCATCTGCGCGTCCGCCGGAACGGAAGGCTTGCTCTCCACGCTCGGCGCGAAGATCGGCACGGACCCCGAACGCTTCACAGACTCCCGCCTCATCGTCCTCTGGGGCACGAACACGCTCTCGTCGAACGTACACCTCTGGCGCTTCATCCTCGAAGCCAGGAAGCGCGGCGCGCGACTCATCAGTATTGATCCGCGCCGCACGCGCACCGCCGATCAATGCGACGAGCACATCGCATTGCTGCCCGGCACGGACGCCGCGCTCGCCCTCGGCATGATGCACGTCATCTTCGCCGAAGGGCTCGAAGACAAGGACTACCTGGAGCGGCACACGCTCGGCGCGGACGACTTGCGACGCCGCGCGCGCGAGTATTCCCCGCAGCGCGTCGCGGAGATTTGCGGCATCAATGCTGAGACGATTACGCGGCTCGCGCGCGAGTACGCGGCGACGAAGCCCGCCGTGATTCGTCTCAACTACGGGATGCAGCGGCACGCGGGCGGCGGCATGGCTGTGCGGACGGTGCTGTGCCTGCCCGCCGTCACCGGCGCTTGGCGCGACGCGGCGGGCGGCGCGCTGCTCTCGACCTCCGGCGCGTTCCCCCTGAACTACGACGCGCTCGAACGCGCCGATCTCATCCCCAGCCCGCGACCGCGCACGCTGAACATGAGCGCGCTCGGCGACGCCTTGACCAAAGTTGACGCTCCGCCCGTGCGCGCCCTCTACGTCTATAACTCGAACCCGGCGGCGGTCGCGCCCGATCAGTCGGAAGTGCTCGAAGGTTTAAGACGTGAGGACTTGTTCACCGTCGTCCACGAACAATTTTTAACCGACACCTGCGACTACGCCGACATCGTGCTCCCCGCGACGACGCAGCTCGAACACTTCGATCTGCACAAGGCTTACGGTCACTTCTACCTCACGCTCAACCTGCCCGCCATCGCGCCGCTGCACGAGGCGCGCCCCAACTCCGAAGTCTTCCGCCAGCTCGCCGCGCGTTTAGGTTTTAAGGAGGACTGCTTCACAGACTCCGACGAAGAGATCGCCCGCCAGGCTCTCGACGTGGATCACCCCGCCATGCGCGGCGTCACGCTCGAGCACTTGCGCGAGCGCGGCTGGATGCGCCTGAACTTCGCGGACGACTTCGCGCCCTTCGCCGAAGGCGACTTCAAGACGCCTTCGGGCAAGTGCGAGTTCTATTCAGAACGCCTCGCCGCGCAAGGTCTCCCCGCCGTGCCGGAGTTCATCCCGCCGAAAGAGTCGCGCGTGAGCGCGCCGCGACTCGCCGAGAAGTACCCGCTCGCGCTCGTCTCTCCGGCGGCGCACGCTTTCCTTAATTCGAGCTTCGCCAACCTGCCGAAGCAGTTGAGACAAGAGCGCGCGCCCTTCGTCGAGATCAACCCGGAGGACGCCGCCGCGCGCGGCATTGCCGACGGCGACCGCGTCCGCGCCTTCAACGCGCGCGGCGCGTGCGAGCTGCGCGCCGTCGTCACCACCCGCGCGCGTCCGGGCGTCGTCGTCTCGCCTTCGGTCTGGTGGAACAAGCTCTCGCCCGATCAGGTGAACATCAACCAGCTCACCTCGCAGACGCTCACGGACATGGGCAATGGTGCGACCTTCTACGACGCGCTCGTCGAGATCGAGAAGCAGGCGTAAGCGACGCAAGAAGACGCGGCGACGGGGAGACGCGGCGGCGCGGGGAAAGATTAAAGAACCGCGCCGCCGTTTTTGTCTCCGCGTCTCCGCGTCCGCGTGCCCCCGCGTCTTTCTTTCAGTCTATCCCTTGCGACGCGGCGACGATGCACAACACGATGATGACCGCGCCGAGTCCCGCGCCGACGTACATCGCCACGTCCTGCGCCTTCGTCTGAGGCGGCGGCATCTTACTGACCTTTGCCACGTCCGTAAAAGCGACCGTCGTCGGAGCGTCCGTTCTCGCGTCGCGCAGCACGAAGTCGTCCTCGCCGCTCTCCGAGACGTAGCCCTTGAGCCGCCGCCCGTCCTTCATCTTCACCTCGACGCGCGCTCGCTCGCCCGTGCCCGCGCGGTGAATCTTCGCCTTCACCTTCGCGAGCCCCTCGGCGTCCTTCTCCGCCTGCGTCGAGGCTAACGCCCGCGCGCCCGACGACCCGACGACGACCGCGCACGCGACCGCGACGGCTAACGCCCTCTTCAACATCTCTGAAGCCTCCTTAGCGATCAGTCTCTGCCCACCGCGACGGCGACGAGCGAGAGGAAGACCAGCAGCCCGGCGGTCACGCCCGCGTCAATCGCGAGCTGCTTCGACGCCGGGCGCCCGCGGTTGATCTCCACGCGCGCCACGTCGGCGTAGGCGAAGACGGTCGGCGCGTCCGTCTTCGCGTCGCGCAGGACGAACTCCGCCTCGCGCGCCTCGGAGACGTACCCCTCGCGCGTCGTGCCGTCTTTGAGCCGCACCGTCACGCGCGCCGCCTCGCCCGTCCCCGCGCGTGCGATCTTCGCCTTCACCTTCGCTACCGTCGCCGCGTCCCTGTCAGCCTGCGTCGAGGCGTGCGCGCGCGCCCCGCCCTGCGAGCAGACGAGCGCCCCTGCGAGCGCGAGCGCGAGAAACCTTTTCCACATGAGCATCTTCCCTCAGTCCGTTCTTTCTCGCGACTCAGTCGTCGAGCGAGGCGAGGAGGATGGCGAGCGTGAGGAGAACAGCGCCCGCGCCGATGCCGACGCCGAGCCCCGTGTTGCGCGCCGTCGAGTGACCGCGGTTGATGTCAACTTTGCTCACGCTGTCGTAGGCGATGATCGTCGGCGCGTCCGTCTTGCGGTCGCGCAAGACGAACGCGGCGTCGCGCTTCTCCGACACATAACCCTTGTGCTTCGCGCCGTCCTTCAGCCACACCGTGACGCGCGCCTTCTCGCCCGTCCCCGCGCGATCCAGCTTCGCGCGCACGTCGGCGCTCGACTGCGCGTCCCTCGCGCCTTGCCCGACGTCAGCGGGTCGCGCGCCCGCCTGCACCGCGACGACGAGGCACGCGAGCGCCGCCGTCAGAACCTTCTTCAACATCTCCTTCGCCTCCTATGCGACCAGCCCCGCGCCGGTCGCGACTCAGTAAGTCGCCCGACGCACAGGGCAACACTGATGCCGCGACCGCCGCGACGCGGACGCGCGCACGCCGCGACCGCGAAAACCTCACTTTCGCCGCCAAAAACGCGGGCTCTCATCAACGCGCCGACAGTGCGCGCCCGCGCGCGCCGCAAGAAAAACACGCCAACTGGCGTGAGTCGCCCCGCGCGTGCGCGCCGCCCTCGCGCGCGCCGCCCCCCCCCGAGTCGCCGTGTGATCTCGATCACGGTCGCGCTTGACACCGCGCGCCCGCTTCGCCGATACATACCCCTTGCGACTCCCCTTGTGCCCCGCGCCGCCGCGCGAAGTGCTATCATGCTCCGCGCCGCCCGGCGACCAACCCTGATGAGATCACACACACGCACCCAACGCGCGCGCCGCCACGCGCGCTCGCGCGCCGCCGTCCCCGCCGCGCTCGCCTTCTCCGTTGCGCTCGCCGCGCCGCTCCTCTGCGCGCACGACGCGCGCGCGCAGACGACTCGCGCCCCGCGTCCGTCGAGGCCGAACGCGACGCAGCAGCGCCCCGCGCCCGCGCCCGCCGTCCCCGAAGAGACTCTGCTCCGCATCGTGCGCGCGGAGGACGAGCGCCGCTGGGAGATGGACGATCTCGGCGCGCTCCTCGCAGACCCTTCCGCGGCGGTGCGCGCGCGCGCCGCGCTCGCCGCCGGGCGCATCGGCGATCCGCGCGCCGTCCCGGCCCTCGTGCCGCTGCTGCAGTCCGACAAGGACACGGGCGTGCGCGCGACGGCTGCGTTCGCGCTCGGCGAGATCGAGTCGGCGCGCGACGCCGGGGCGCTCGTCGCAGCCTCGCGACCCGGCGCGCCCGACGAGGTGCGCGCGCGCGCCGTCGAGGCGCTCGGCAAGATCGCGGCGGCGCTCCCGCGCGAAGATCAGACGAACGCCAAGACTTTCGGCGACGCCATCCTCGCCGCGCTCAACTTCGAGCGCGCACGCCGCCCCGCCGCCAACCGCCAGATCGTCCTGCTCGCACTAACAGCGGCGCTGCGCGCGCGCCCCGCGGACGCCGCCCGAACCGTCGCGCAGTTCCTCAACTACCCGGACGCGCGCGTCCGCGCCGACGCCGCCAACACGCTCTCGCGCCTGCGCGCCAAAGACCCCGCGACGCTCCCGCCCCTGCGGACGATGCTCGCGTCCGACGCCGACCCCGTCGCCCGCGCCAACGCCGCGCGCGCGCTCGGGATCGCCGAAGATAAACAAGCCTTCGACGCGCTGCTCGACCGCGCCTCGAACGACCGCGACTCCCGCGTGCGCGTCTCTGCTCTGCGCGCCGTCGCGCTGCTCAAAGACGCGCGCGCCGCGGATCAGCTGCTCAAGCGCGGCGACGCGCTCTTCACGGTCGTGCGCAACGCGCGCGCCAACATGCCGCAGTCGCACCCGGCGGAGCTGAACGAGCTGCTCGAAGTCGTCTCGGCGCTCGGTCGCGTGCTCGCCAACACCTCAGACCAGCGCGCGCTCACGTTCCTGCGCGGCGTGCGCCAGGTCGAGTCTTATGTTGATCCCGAAACCGAGATCGCGTTCGCGCGTGTCGCGCCCGCGCAGTACATGCGCGAGAAGCCTTTCGGCAACCTCTACCTGCGCGCCGACGAGAACAAGCTCGCGTGGCAGGCGACCTCGGCCATCGCGCAGGGGCTCGCCGAGATCGGCGGCATGACGACCGAGGGCGCGGGCAACAGCGTCTTGACCGTGCAGGCTGACGCGCAACTCGCGCTGCGCGCCATCCTGAATGACAAGACGACGCCCGCGCTCGCCGTCCCGGACGTGCTGCGCGCCGTCGCGGCGTTTAAGCCGCTCGACCTCGCGCCGCTCATGCGCGAGCAGTTGAAGGCGCAGGACGTGATCGTGCGCGCGACCGCCGCCGAGCTACTCGGCGACGATCAGCCCGACGCCGAGACGACGCGCGCCCTCGTCGCGGCGCTCCCCGCCGCCGAGCGCGACGAGATGAACGACGCCGCGCTCTCCGTCCTCGACGCGCTCGGCAAGCAGAAGAACGAGGACGCCACGTCCGCGATCCGCTCAGCGCTGGAGTCTCCCGACTACCTGATCCGCCTGCGCGCCGCCGCCATCCTCCACGCTCTCAACCCTAACGAGAATGCGGACGAGCGCATCCAGACGGTCGCCACCCGCAACCGCGACGCGGATTACCGCCGCGCGCTCGCGCGCCGCAACTCGCGCGTCACCGCAGTGGTTTCGACCGACAAGGGCGCGTTCACGATTGAGCTGCTGCCCGAAGACGCGCCCCTGAACGTGGACAACTTCGTGCAGCTCGCGCGCAGCGGCTTCTTCAACGGCATCGCGTTCCACCGCGTCGTCCCCAATTTTGTGATTCAGGGCGGCGACCCGCGCGGCGACGGCAACGGCGGACCCGGCTACCAGATTCGCTGCGAGATAAACTTTGTGCCCTACGAGCGCGCCGCGGTCGGCATGGCGCTCTCGGGGAAGGACACCGGCGGCTCGCAGTGGTTCGTCACACACTCGCCGCAGCCGCACCTCGACGGCGGCTACACCGTCTTCGGTCGCGTCACGCAAGGCATGGACGTGGTTGACCAGATCGCGCGCGGCGACCGCATCCGGGGCGTGACCGTGACCGAGACGCCGAAGCGGAGGTAAGAGCGCGGATCGAACTTCCCTCTTCGCGCCTTTGCGCCTCCGCGTGGAATTTTGATCTCACGCGGAGGCGCAAAGGCGCAACAGCGAGCGATGAGGTTGCGTCGCAACATCTTCGTCATCTCCGTCGCCGCGTGCGCGCTCGTCGGCGCGGCGTCGGCGCGGGCGCGCGTCGCTCCTCCGACTGCGCAGACGCCGACGCCGAAGGGGCGCGCGGGCTACCGCATCCGCCTCGCGCTCGACTTCGACGCGCGCACGTTCGCGGGCGCGGAGCGCGTGCGCTGGGTGAACCGCGACGACCGCCCGGCTTCGACGATCTACTTCCACCTCTACGCCAACGTCCGCGGCTCGCCCGCGCCCGCGCCGCGACCGTCCCCGGCTGCCGTGGCGGCGGACGGCTCGTCGGACGCGCAAGGAGAGGCGGACGAGCCGAAGGTCGAGATCGCGTCGGTGCGCTCGGCGTCGAACGAAGCGCCGCTTCAGTTCTCGCTCGACGATCAGGCGACGCTGCTGCGCGTTAACTTGCGCGAGCCGGTCGCGCCGGGCGCGGGCGTCGAGATCGAGATCGAGTTTCGCGGGAGCGTCCCCGAAATCGACCCGGACGAGACGAGCCTGCCGTCGCACGTCATCCAGCAGCTCGGCGCGGCGGTGCGCGACGCGCGCGAGGTGCGCCGCGCGCGAGACATCAACTTCCGCTCGCGCGGCGTGATGCTGCTCGGCTCCTGCTACCCCCTGCTCGCCGCGCGCGACGGGGGCGACTGGCAGCGCGACGCGCGCGCCACCGTCGGCGACTGGCTCAACGCCGACGCGGCGGACTACGACGTGACCGTCGAGGCGCCGCCGGACGTCGCCGTCTTCGCGTCCGCGCCGGAACGCGGGGCGGCGACGGACGCGGGGCGCGTCGCGGAGCAGAATCAGAAGATCGCGTCGCGCGCGTTTGCCGGCGCGAGCCTGCGCAGCTTCGCGCTCGTCGCGGGGCGCGGTTTGCAGTCGGCGGAAGAGGCGGCGGGCGGCGTGCGCGTGCGCGCGGTGTGGGCGCGCGAGCACGAGCGGACGGGGCGGCGCGTGCTCGAAGTCGCCGCGAAGGCGGTCAGGATTTTCGCGTCGCGCTTCGGCTCGCTCCCGTTCGACGAGGTGACGATTGCGGAAGCGCCGCTCGTCGCGGGCGTCGGGAGCGCCGAGTTCGCCGGGCTCGCCGTGATCGCGAGCGCGTACTACGTTGATTTCGACTCGCCCGCGGTGCGCAACCTGCCGGAGATCGTGCGCGAGCAGAGGTCTTCGGTCGAGGACAGTCTGGAGTTCGCCGTCGCGCACATGGCGGCGCACCAGTGGTGGGGCGCGGCTGTCGGGAGCGACCCCGAGCGCGAGCCCGTGCTCGACGAGGCGCTCGCCAACTGGTCTGCGCTCGTCTATTACCGCGAGACCTACGGCGAGCAGCGCGCGTCCGAAGCGTCGGACGATCAACTGCGCGGCGTTTACACGATCTACCGCACGTTCGGCGGCGAGGACACGCAGGCGTCGCGCCCCGCGCGCGACTTCCGCAACTCGTTCCAGTACGCGGCGATCGTTGACGCGAAGGGCGCGCTCATGTTCGCCGCGCTCGAAAAGCTGCTCGGCTCGGAGCGCGTGTTCACGGCGCTCAGGCGCTACTACGAGGCGAACCGTTCGGAGATCGCGGAGTCGAACGATCTGCTCGGCGCGTTCGTCGCGGAGTCGCCGGTCGAGCAGCGGCGGGCCGTCGCGCGCACGTTCGACCGCTGGCTCTCGGAGCGCCACGGCGACGAGGACATCGCGCCGCCCAACCCGCAGCTCGCGGAGGCTCTGGGGCTCTCGGTCGAGCAGGGCGCGAAAGACGGCGGCAACCGCTTCGCGCGCCTCGGCAAGTTCTTCTGGCGGCAGATGACGCGGATCAGATGAGTTTTAGATTGACGTGAGGCGACGAGGACTACCGGGATGATCTTCAATCTTAAGCTCGCGGCGTGCCTGATCGCGCCGCTCGTTCTCATGTGCGGCTGGCGGGCGTCGGCGCAGACGCCGCGCGGCGCGAGAACGTCGCGCGGGAACGCTTCGCGCGGCGCTGACTTCGTGCTCACGCGCGAGAACGCGTCGCACTTCGCGGCGCTCGCGCTGCGCTGCGTGACGAAGGAGTACCCGAACAAGATCGAGCACGTGCTCGACGACGCGAGCCAGGTTCAGTCGCCGCGCGCTTTGCACCCCGCGTTCTACGGCTGCTACGACTGGCACTCGTCCGTGCACGGTCACTGGCTGCTCGCGCACCTGCTGAAGACTTACCCGCAACTGCCCGAAGCCGCCGAGATTCGCCCGGCGCTCGGCGCGAACCTGACGGCGGAGAACATCCGCGGCGAGGTCGCCTACATCGAGCAAGCCGACCGCCAGTCGTTCGAGCGCACTTACGGCTGGGCGTGGCTGCTCAAGCTGGCGCAGGAGCTGCGCGAGTGGGACGACGCCGACGCGCGCGCTTGGTCGCGCAATCTGCAACCGCTCGCCGACACGATCTCGGCGCGCTACGTCGCGTTCCTCCCGAAACTGAGCTACCCGATCCGCGTCGGCACGCACTTCAACACGGCGTTCGGTCTCTCCTTCGCCCTCGACTACGCGCGCGCCGCCGGAGATCGCAAGCTCGAAGACGCGATCACGACCTTCTGCCGCGCGCGCTACCTGCGCGACACGAGCTACCCCGCGAACTACGAGCCCGGCGGCGACGACTTCCTCTCTTCGTCTCTGACCGAAGCCGATCTGATGCGCCGCGTCCTCGCGCCCGCGGAGTTCCGCCGTTGGTTCCACGGCTTCCTGCCCGGCGTCGCGCAGGGTCTGCCCGTCAATCTTCTGCGCCCGGCGCAAGTCTCCGACCGGAGCGATCCGAAGATCGTCCACCTCGACGGCTTGAACCTGAGCCGCGCGTGGTGCATGCGCAGCGTCGCCTCCGCGCTCGCGCGCACAGACCCCGCGCGCCGCGTGCTCGCCGACGCGGCGCGCCTGCACGCCGCGGACGCGCTCAGCCACGTCGCCAGCGGAAACTACGAGGGCGAGCACTGGCTCGCCTCCTTCGCCGTCCTCATGCTCTCGACGCCGAACCCGGAATGAGGGGCGGTGAGCGGTTAGCAAAACCGAAAGTCGGATGTCTCGCTCGACCGTCCGGCTAAGAGCTAACAGCTAATCGCTAACGGCTTCCTTCCGGAACACGGCGCACGCCCGTGGCGTAACTCCGATTGTCGTGCGAAAAAAGTCGCGGGCTGGGCGCGGCTGCCGCATCTAAAGAGGGACGCCGGAGGAGGGCGCAAGCTGCCGATGACTTCGACGAAAGAACTGGCTTTGGGCGAACGCGGTCGCGCGGTCTTGACGCGCGCGAAGACTGCCGTCGCCCGCCCGCGCACTGATGTGGAGATCGAGCAGAGCCTCGAACAGTTGAGCCGCTGGATGGACGGGCTGTTCCGCGTGCCCGGAACCGGCTGGCGCTTCGGCTTGGACGCGCTGGTCGGGCTCGTCCCCGGCGTGGGCGACACGCTCACGACCGTCGTCTCCTTCTACATCCTCGCGGCGGGCGTGCGCTACCGCGTCTCCAAAGTGACGCTCGCGCGCATGGGCGCGAACCTCGCGATTGATTATCTGGTCGGCTCCGTCCCACTCGTCGGCGATCTCTTCGACGCGGCGTGGAAGGCGAACCAGATGAACGTCGAGCTGCTGAAGCGGCGCGCGACCGTCTCGGCTGAGGAGGCGCGTCGCGGACGCTTCAGCGACTGGCTCTTCCTCGCCGTCATCATGCTCGCGCTCACGGCACTCCTCGTCGGCTCGCTCGTGATCGCGTTCTACGTGCTGAGCTTCGTCTTCGGCGGCATCCAGCGGCTCTTCTGAGCCGCGGCGAGAAGGAACTAAACTCGACGACGAAAAAGGCGACACGCACGCAGCGTGTCGCCTTCGTCTTTCCGCGCGACGAGATCACTCGTTGTCGCTCACGACGACGCCGCCTGCTCTCCCGCCTTCCGCCCTTCAGCCTTCGGCAGCAGACGCTCCAACGCGGCGGCGATCATCGCGAAGCCGCGCTCGCCCGCCGCGAAGCTGCGGAGCTTCCCCTCGGCGTCGAACAAATAATACGCGGGCACGTAGCCCCGCTCGTTCTGGAAGGCGTCGCGGAGTTTATGCTCGTTATCCACCGCGCACGGCTCCGTGATGTTGTACTCGGCGACCGCCTCGCGCACTGCTTCGGTGTCCGTGTCCGCCTCGTAGCGCGGCATGTGGACGGCGACGACGCGCAAGCCTTCGGCGGCGCGCGTGTCGCGCCACTCGGCGACGCGCGGCAGGTTCTCCTTGCAGACGCCGCAGCTCCCAGACCAGAAGTGCACGAGCGTCGGGTGACCCTCCGCCTCGGCGGCGGCGTGCGCGCCCGTCGCGTTCAGCCACTCGGTCGCCCCTTCGAGCGACGGCATCTGTGTCCCGATCCTCATCGGCATGGCAAACCTCGTGAATCGTAGATCGTGAATCGTAAATTGTGGTCGGGTTACCGCCCGCCCCGGATGTTCATCTTTCAAGCCGCGGGGGCGACAGACTATTCACGATTTACGTTTCACGATTCACGGCTTTTACGCCTTGATCGTCTCCTGCCCCGGCTTCCACTCGGCGGCGCACAAGCCGCCGGTCTGGAGCGCCTGAATGACCCGGAGCGTTTCTTCCGCCGAGCGACCGACGTTGAGATCGTGGACGACCTTGTAGCGCAGGACGCCTTCCGGGTCGATGACGAAGAGACCGCGCAGCGCGATGCCCTTGTCCTCGATCAAAACGCCGTAGTTGCGCGAGACCTCTTTCGTGATGTCCGCCGCGAGCGGGTAGCGCAAGCCCTCGACGCCGCCCTTCTCCTTCGGGGTCTTGAGCCACGCGCGGTGCGAGTGCGCCGAGTCGGTCGAGACGCCGACGACGTCCGCGCCGACGCCGGCGAAGTCTTCGTAGCGGTCGCTGAAGGTCGTCAACTCGGTCGGGCAGACGAAGGTGAAGTCGAGCGGGTAGAAGAGCAGCACGAGCCACTTGCCTTTGTAGTCGGAGAGTCTGACGTTCTCGTCGAGCTTCTCCAGGTTCTTCGTCGAAGCCATGTCGAAATCGGGCGCGGGACGTCCGACCTGCGCCGCTTCGTGAATCGTCTCTATCGCCATCGTTGCTTGTTGTCCTCTCTATGATTTCTCTCGGACGGCTGCGCGGCTCGTTAGAGCTTGGCGTCCGCGCGCCGTGCTGTGATCAAAAAACTCCGGGTCGAACTTTCGCGCGCCGGACGAACTATCAATCGTCGCGGCTTCGCCGACGCGCGTCACGTCTTGCAGTCGGGGCACAGACCGTAGAGCGTCAGGTGGACGGACTGTGGGCGGAAGCGCGAGCGGCGCGCGGCGAGGCGCATCAGCGCGGCGGTCTCCGCGAGGTCGAAGTCCAAGAGCTTGCCGCACGCGGTGCAGACGGCGTGGTCGTGGCGCGCGGTCTCTCGGTCGTAGCGGCTCGCGGCGTTGCCGAAGGTGATCTCGCGGATGAGACCCGCCTCCTTGAGATACCGCAGCGAGTTATAGACCGTGGCGAAGCTGATCGACGACAGGCGCCCGCGCGCCGCCGCGAAAATCTCCGCCGCCGTCAGGTGCTCCTCGCTCCCGCGGACGACATCGAGGACGACCCGCCGCTGCCGCGTCAGCGCGCCCCGGCCGCCGCCCCGCTTCTCCGTGCCTGAACTCATGGTGTCTGAATCTGGATTTAGAATAATTCTAAAATGGGAATTTGTCAACCGGACTCAGGCTTTGCCACAGAGGACACAGAGAACACAGAGATTGATAAGAAACGATGAAGGAGGAACGATGAACGATGAACTGAAGGGCTTTGCTCTTACTTCATCCTTCATCGCTCATACTTCATACTTGTCCTCTGTGCCCTCTGTGATCTCTGTGGCTAAGTCTCTGCCTCGTCAGAGCGTCGGGCGTTTCTCGACGAACGCGACGAGTGCGTTGACGTAAGTATGGAAGGGGGGGCAGGCGACGCCGCGAGGTTCGAGCAGCGCCCGCGCGCGCGCGGTGTCGTAGGTCTGCCGGAGGAAGAAGTAGGGCGCGCCGACGCGGGGCAGCCCCGTCAGCGTCTCGGAGACTTTGAAGGCGAGCGACTTCTGCACGAGCGCGGGCGGCACCGTCAGGATCGAGCCGCGACGCGCGAGCGTCTGCGCGATGACCTCGAACAGCTCGTAGGTGGTGAGCGGCGCGGGGTCTGCGAGCTGGACGGTCGCGCCCGCGGCACGCTCGTCGCGCGCGAGCACCGCCATCGCCTCGACGACGAAGTCAACCGGCACGACGTTCAAACGCACGTCGCGGTTGCCGATGTTGGCGAGCGAGAGGAGGCGCGGCTGCATCAGCAGGTACTTGATCAGGTAATAGACGCCGTCGTACTTCGCCGTCTCGCCCGTCTTCGAGTCGCCGCAGACGACCGCCGGTCGGTGGATCGTCACCGGCAGCTCGTTCTTCAGGTTGTCAACCTCGACTTCGGCGAGGTACTTCGTCTCCTCGTAGTGGTTGCGAAAGCCCGCGTCGTGGCGCAGCTCGTCCTCCCGGATCACGCCCTCGCGCCGACCGGCGACGTAGCACGTCGAGACGTAGTGATAGCGCCTGAGGTTCTTCACCGCGCGCGCGAACTCGTTGACGTTCTTCGTCCCCCCGACGTTGACGCGCCTCGCCACGTCGCGCTCGACGCCGAGATCGTAGATCGCCGCGAGGTGAAAGACGCTCGACGCCCGCCCGCGCGCCGACTCGTAGTCTTCAGCCGACATGCCGAGCCGCTCCTTCGTGATGTCGCCGACGACGAGCTGAAAACGATCCTCGCCCGCGCCCGATCCTTCCGCGAGCCGCGCGATCTCCGCACGCGCGCGCGCGACGAACGCGGGCTGCACGAGCAGCATGAAGCGCCCGCCGTCGCGCGCGAGGCGTTCGATGAGCCGCCCGGCGATGAAGCCGGGGAAGCCCGTGAGGAAGATCGTCTCGTCAGTCGCCATCGTCTCTTGGTGATAGCTAGGCGTCGGGCTCTCTCGCCGTCGAGTTGTTGTCACAGATCAGCTCGGCGAGCGTGCGCACGCCCGCGCCGGTCGCGCCGGCGGGCGCGTCGGGGGTCGCGTCATCGAGCCAGGCGGTGGCGGCGATGTCGAGGTGCGCCCAGGGGGTCTTGTCGGCGAAGCGGCTTAGGAGCAGCGCCGCGCCCGTCGCGTCCGGGCGGCCGCCGTAGTTCTTAAAATCCGCGATGTCGCTCTCGATCTTCTTCTTGTAGTCGTCGGTCGCGGGCATGCGCCAAACGGGCTCGCCCGCGCGCGCGGCGGCGCGCTCGACGCGGCGCGCCCAGCCGTCGTCGTTGCTGAAGAGCCCGGCGCGGTGGTCGCCCAAGGCGACGATGATCGAGCCGGTGAGCGTGGCGAGATCGACGATGCGCGTCGCGCCCAGACTGCGCGCGTAGGCGATGCCGTCAACGAGCACGAGGCGACCTTCGGCGTCGGTGTCAACGACCTCGACGGTGTAGCCCGCGAAGGTCTTGATCACGTCGCCGGGTTTGACGGACTTGCCCGAAGGCATGTTCTCGGCTGTGGGCACGACGGCGACGACGCGCGCGCGCGGCTTGAGCTGCGCGATGGCGCGCAGCGCGCCGAGTGCGGCGGCTCCGCCCGCCATGTCTGACTTCATCTCCTCCATCTTCTCGGCGGGCTTGATCGAAATGCCGCCCGTGTCGAACGTGATGCCCTTGCCGACGAAGGCGAACAACTCCCCGTCGTCAGCGGCGCGCGCGCCCGCGCCCATGTCCGCGCTCGCTCCTTCCGGCTCGTAGCGGACGACGATGAGCGCGGGCGGCTCGTCCGAGCCCTGACCGACGCCCCACAAGCCGCCCATGCCGCGCGCGCGAATCTCGTCGGCGTTCAAGGACTCGACCCTGAGCCCGAACTCCGCAGCCATCTCTGCGGCGCGGCGCGCGAACTCTCGCGGCGGCAGACTCCCGCCCGGCTCGTCCGCGAGCGCGCGCGCCCAGTTGACCGACTCGGCGACGACGCGCCCGCGCCCGATCTCCTCGGCGAGATGTGCGCGCGCGTCTTCGTCGTTCGCGTCGGTGACGACGGCGAACTCTGCGAGCGAGCCGTCGCCTTCTTCTTCGTCTCTGGTTTGATAAAAGTCGTTCTCGTAAGAGCCGAGGACGGCGCCTTCGGCGGCGGCGCGTGCGAGGCGCGCGGCGTCGCCGAGCGCGGGCAGGATGAAGGAGAGTTTTTTCGCCTTCGCTTCCGCCGCGCGGCGGACGGCAGCCGCGGCGGCGCGGCGGATCGCGCGCGCGTCCCCGTCGCCCGCCCGCGCGCCGTCTTGATCGTCCGCGCGCTCGCCCGCGCCGACGAGCAGTAGGCGGCGCGCGCCGTCCCGCGTGTCGGCGTGGAGGAGTAGCGACTCGCCTTCGTCGCCGCGGAACTCGCCGGAGTCGAGGGCGGCGCGCAGAAGTTCGAGCGGCGTGGCGCGCGCGCCGGACAACTCGGCGTCGCGCGCTCTTGCGCCGAAGACGCAGAGCGCCGTGACCGCGCCAGCGTCGGGCGGCGCGGGCGCGTCGGCTAAGGTGACGTTCAGCTTGTGCGGGGTTCGTTCGTGCGTCGGAGGCATCGGCTCAGTCGTTGATGACAATTTCGCGGCGCGCTCGCTCACGTCTGTCAGCGCGTCGTCGTGCGGTCAGTATAGTTCAGGGATTGAGGCGCAGGAAAGAAACGACGAAGTCGGAACGCGGGACGACGAAGTGAGGACGAGCCGCCCTCAGTTCATCGTCCCGACTTCGTCGTTGGCGCGTCGGCGCGTTCGTCGGTGACGAACTGCTTGTAGCGGTCGAAGCGTTCGAGGATGTGTGTGACGTAGTTGACGGGCTCCAGCCCGCGGCAGAAGCCGAACTTGACGACCTCGTCGGTCGAATACTGCTGCGTGGACTTTTGCAGCAGCCAGTATGAAACGTCGTCCCACTTCGCGGGGTCGCCGCCGTACTTCTCCGTGAGCCGCTGCGCGTCCTCGACGTGACCCGCGCCGCAGTTGTAGGAGGCGAGGACGAACTTCAGGCGCTCGCCGTCGTCGGCGACGCGCGTCGCCCAGTGGTCTTCGAGCCACTTGAGGAACTTGACCGCGCCCTCGACGTTCTCCTCCGGATCGAGCGGGTTCTTGACGCCGTACTGCCGCGCGGTCGCCGGCATCAGTTGGAGCAGACCCGCCGCGCCGACCCACGAGTGCGCGTCCGGCTTGAAGCGCGACTCCTGGCAGACCTGCGAGGCTAAGAGTCGCCAGTCCCAGCCGACGTCCGGCGCGTGGCGCTTCAAAAGATCGTCGTACTCGCAGAGCTTGCCCGTCGCCGAGGTGAGCAGATCGCTCGACGCGCGCTCGACGTAGGAGCGCTGATCGACGAAATACTTTTTGTAGAGCCGGTCGAAGAGCGAAGAGTCCTTCCCCTGCTTGTCCTCGATCCAGTCGTTCAACTCCGCGAGCAGCTCCGGCGAGTTCTTCCGCACAGCCCACGCGACCGGGTGCGTGCGACCGACGACCGGCTTCACGCGCAGGTTCTTAAACTCCGCCTCCTTCAGCTCCGCCAGGTTCTCCTGCATGACCGTGAACTCGACCTCGCCGCGCGCGACCTTCTGCGCGAGCGCCTCGTCCTGAAGCTTCCCGTCGGTCTCGACGACGTGGATGTCGCCCGACACCTCGTCGGCGAGCTCGACGAGCGTGCGCTCGTAGGGCGACTGCTGCGGCAGGTGGACGGTCTTCCCGGCGAGCTGTTCGCGTCGCGTGACGAGCCGCGCCTGTATGTCAACCTCCGGCATCTCGTCCGCTGGTCCCGGCTTGAGCGCCTTCTGCGCCGTCTTCGTCGCGGCTTGCGGCGGCGCCCCCTGCTGCACGAGCGCGGGCTCGGTGCGGTAGAGCGCGCGCGTGAACGCGACGTCCTGCTCCTCGTCCGGCGTCGGCACGAGGCGCGCGGCGGCGATGTCGCCCTCGCCGCTGTTCAGCAGGGCGAGCAGGCTCTTGCGATCCGTGACGACGATCATCTTCAGCTCGAGGCTGTGATCTGCGGCGAAGGCTTTCAGCAGCTCGTACTCGTAGCCGAAGGGCTCGCCGCGGTAGATGAAGTAGGTCGTCGAGTTGTAGGGCGCGAGCACGGTGAGCGTGCCGCGCTCGCGTATCTGGGCGAGGTCGCGCGCGACGACGGGCGGCGCCATCGGCACGTCCGCGCGGCGGTCGATCTGATCAATTGCTTCGAGCGACTGCGCGCGGCGCTTGCACGAAGGCGCGCTGACGAGCAGGAGCGACGCGACGAGCGGCAGCGCGAGTCTCAGTCGGGCGGTCACGGCGTTCGTGGCGCGTGGCGAACACGCGGCGGGGATTCGTGTTGGCGGGGAATCTCACGAGGGGCGGCGACGCGGGAGAATGGGACGGGACTGCTTTTATGCCAAAACGCGCGGCAAGTCAATCCTCGCGGCGGCGCGGGCACGGCGCGCTAATCCCGGGTCACGAAGTCTCGTGCTGCGAGATGCCGCTCGTGTCGCCGCGCAAGGCGTCGCGGTTGATCTTCATCTTGCGGCGGTTGGCGTCCACGGCGACGTAAACCACTTCCGCCTCGGTCACTTTGATCCGCTCGGAGGTTCCGCCGTAGCGCTCGGCTTCGACGACGACGCGCACCGTGAGCGAGGTCGTGCCGATGCGCGCGGTGGTCGCGTAGAAGCTGACGAGATCGCCGACGAAGACCGGCTCGTGGAAGACGACCTCGCGCATGGCGACGGTCACGAAGCGCTCGACGCCGGTGCGGCGGTGCGCCTCGACCGCCCCGGCGATGTCTATGTAGCTGAGGATGACGCCGCCGAAGATCGTGCCCTGCGGGTTGGTGTCGCGCGGCAGCAGCGTGAGCCTGATGGCGGGGTCGCGGTAGGTGTCCATTCAGGGGTGAGGATGAAGGCGCGGCGCGCGGGCTGTCAAGCGTTCTCCTTCGATCTGAACTTGAACGAGTAGGAGGGGCGTTCACCGCAGAGGCGCGGAGGTCGCGCAGAGTTGACGCGGAGAAGAGAGGTTTTCTCTGCGCGACCTCTGCGTTTCCTCTTTGCGCCTCTGCGGTGAACGCCCCTCTGCCTACGCCCAACCCCGACCGAACACCCCACCGCACGAAACTTCCCCGCCCCGCGCAGCCAACGCGCGCCGCCCGTCGGTCATCCAAATGCTTGCCGCACAGCGAGAAAAAGGCGGGCGGCAGTCGCGTCCGGTTCGCGCCCGCACGGTCACCTGCTTGTCCCTGCTTCTCACGTCGCGCGCATGAAGTTTTCAAGCGCCGTCAGCGCGACTTGCGCCGCGCGGCGGCTGTATAATCGCGGGCACGCACGCCCTCGCAGAATTTACCGTAGAAAGTCTTTCAGATGAGCAACTCCCACGCACGCCTTCCCGGGTTCGCCGCCGCGGCGCTCGTCGCCGCCGCCATCGCGCTCACGCTCTCCCTCGCCGCGTCCGCCTTCGCGCAGGCGACGCCCGGTCGCGCCAAGTTCGACGTGACGAACTACAAGATTGACGCCGAGCTGCGCCCTTCGGAGCACCTGCTGCGCGCGACCGCCGACGTGACGTTCACGCCGCAGGACGCGACGCGCACGGTCGTCTTCGAGCTGAACGGCGCGCTGAAAGTCGAGGCGGTCGAGAGAGGCGGCAAGGCGGTGCCGAACTTCGTGCAAGACCCCGTGGGGCTCGATCAGTTGGGTCCGAACGTCCGCGTTGACATCGGCGAGGTCGTCCAGCCGGGCACGCCCGTCACGCTGCGCTTCCGCTGGGCGGGCGCGCTCGTCACGCCCGAAGGCGGGCCGCTCGCCACGAAGCGGCTCGCCTACGTCGGCGACGAGAACTCGTACCTGATGTACGCCGCGCGCTGGTTCCCCTTCCACGACTACGCCGCCGACCGCGCGACCTCCGACATCACCGTCACAGTCCCCGCGGGCTTCGTCGTCGCGGGCGCGAGCGACGAGCCCGTGGTCGCCGCGCAGTCGGGCGGCGCGTCGCGCTTCCACTTCGTCCACAAGCAGCCGACGCTCGTCGGCAACTTCGCCGCCGCGCGCTACTCGACGCGCACGCTCAAGATGGGCGGCTACACGATTGACTTCTTCGTGCAGCCCGGCTCTGAAGCGCGCATCGAGCACTACGGCGAGCTGATCGGGAAGGCTTTGGAGTTCTACACGCAGTCTTACGGCGCGCCCGCCTTCGGCTCGCGCTACGTCGTCGCCGAGATCGACGACGAGAGCTTGGAGGCTTACGCGGGCGACGGCATGGAGTTTCTCTCCGCCAGCTTCTTCGATCCGCAGCGCTCGCCGAAAGAGGAGCGCGTCGAGAGGGAGCTCGCTTACCAATGGTGGGGCTTCACGGTCGGCTTGAAGTCGTTCGACGACGCGTGGCTCTCGCAGGGGCTTTCGGAGTGGAGCGGCTTCGCCTTCCGCGAGGCGTCGCTTGCCGCCCCGCAGCTCGACGCCGCCGAGCGCGACATGCAGGAGCGCGCCTTGATGTTCGAGCAGTCGGCTTCGATCCTGCGCGCGCCCTCGACTCTGGACGACACCTCGCCGCAGTACCAGTCCGTCATGTTCTACAAGGGCGCGATGGTCTTCCGCATGCTGCGCGAGACGATGGGCAGGGCGAAGTTCGATCAACTGCTGCGCGCGCTCGCCGATCAGTACCGCGGGCAGAGCGTCTCGATTGACGACTTCGAGAAGCTGGCTTCGCAGGTCGCGGGACAGAACATGCGCTTCTTCTTCGCGCGCTGGGTCGAGGGCACGGGCGTGCCGGAATTCACGGTTGACTACCAGATCATCCGCACGAGGGCTGGCAAGTTCCGCGCGCGCGGAACCGTCAAGCAGAACTTCGAGGGTTTGAAGATGCCCGTCGAGCTGCTGCTGCGCGCCGAGGGCGACACGAACAACACGACGCAGACCGTCCGCATTGACGACAAGAGCGAGGACTTCGACATCGAGTCGAACGGCGCGCCCGTCGAGGTCGTCGTCGATCCGAACCACAAAATCCTGCGGCTCTCCGACGACCTGCGCGTCTCCATCGTCGCGCGCCGCGGCATAGAACTGTTCCGCGAGGGGCAGTACGCCGAGGCGCAGCGCCAGCTCGAAGAGGCTCTGAAGTTAGACAAGTCGAACTCGTGGATCTACTACAACCTCGGCTTGGTCTATTTGGAGCAGCGCAACTACGATCCGGCGATTGACAACTTCAAGGCGGCGCTCGCCGGTAACCTGAAGCCCTCCTGGATCGAGGTCTGGGCGCACATCAAGATGGGCAACTCCTACGACGCGAAGGGCGACCGCGCGCGCGCCACCAACGAGTACAACAAGGCGGTCGAGTCGGGCATCAACTACGACAACGCACAGCGCGCCGCCAAGCAGTACATCGCCACGCCCTACGACCCGAAGACCGCCTCGCAGAACGCCGCGAGCCAGTGACGCGGGCACGGGCGCGAACAAATAAAGCGCGATGCGAGAAGAGGGGCTCGCAACTGAAAGTTGCGAGCCCCTCTTCTTTCGTGAGCCGTGCCTCTGTTCTGCGCGGCGACGCCTCACACGGGCGCCACGGCGGCGACGCTGACGCGGTGCTTGTCGGCGAGGGCGAGCATCTCCGCGCGGTCGAACATCAGGGTCTTGTCGGCGGTCAGGCACAGGCAGGTCGCGCCCGCCTCGATCATCGCCTCGACCGTGGGCACGCCGACGCAGGGCACGTCGAAGCGCATGTCTTGCGCGGGCTTCGCGACCTTGACGACGGTGAGGCGACCGCGCGCGAGTCGCCCGGCGCGGCGGATCGTCTCGTCGGTGCCTTCCATCGCCTCGACGGCGACGCAGGCTTTCGCGCGCACGACGATGGTCTGCCCCAAATCGAGCCGCGCGATCTCGCGGGCGACTTCGAGACCGTACTGGATGTCCGCGCGCTCGCGCTGGTCGGGCGCGCGCTTCGTCAGCGTGCCTTGGCGCGCGAGGTCGTCCTGGAGGAAGTGGGTCGAGTCAATCAGCTCGATGCCTTCGTCGGCGAGTTCCCGCGCGACCGCGCCGATGAGCGCGTCGGTGTTGCGGCGCGGCAAGCTAACCAGGACTTTGAGCATCCGCACGTCGGGGATCGCGCCGCTGAAAATCTGGACGTGCTTGACCTGCCCCGCCATGATCGCCGAGCGCACGCCCTCGCGCTTGAAGAAGCGGATCATGCGCCCGAGCTGCCCGACGCCGACCCACTGCACGCGCCCGCCCGCGTCTTGCGCCGCGCGCTCGATCCGCGGATCGGTCTCCTCCTTGATCGCCGCGACCGCCAGCTCCGCGCCCGCGCGCCGCGCGCCCTCGATGACGAGGAACGGGAACTTGCCGTTACCGGCTATCAGTCCGTAGCGCATCACTTGATGACGCCGCGCTCCGAGGTCTCGATGAAGCGCAGCAGCTCTTCGACTTCGGGCGAGTCGGCGATCTCGGCGCGGATGCGCTCGACCGCCTGGGTCGTGTTGAGCTTGGAGGAGAGGAGCAGGCGGAAGGCGTGGTGGAGCGCGTCAATCGTCTCTTTGGGGTAGCCGCGCCGCCGCATCCCGACGTGGTTGAGCCCGAAGCAGCTCGCGCGGTTGCCGACGGTGAGCGCGAAGGGGAGCGCGTCGTTGGCGACGACGGAGTAGCCGCCGATGTAAGCCTCGCGCCCGACGCGGCAGAACTGGTGGACGCCGGAGTAGGCGCCGATGTTCGCGCCGTCTTCGACCCGGACGTGACCGCCGAGCGTCGCGGCGTTCGACATGATGACGCCGCTCCCCACGCGGCAGTCGTGCGCGACGTGCGACTGCGCCATGATGAGGCAGTCGTCGCCGATCTCCGTGAGCATCCCGCCGCCTTCGGTGCCGCGGTGGACGGTGACGAACTCGCGGATGCGGTTGCGCCGCCCGACGCGCGTGCGCGAGGGCTCGCCCCGGTACTTCAAGTCCTGCGAGGCGAGACCGATGGAGACGAAGGGGAAGACGTGCGTCTCGTCGCCGATCTCCGTGAGCCCTTCGACGACGCAGTGCGACTCTAAACGCACGCCGTCGCCCAGAGTCACGCCTTCGCCGACGACGCAGTAGGGACCGATTGTGCAGTCCCGTCCGAGCGTCGCCTGCGGGCTGACGATGGCCGTCGGATGAATCATCGAGCTGGTGAAAAGTGAAAGGCAGAAGGCAAAAGTAGGATCGCCGAACTTTCGCCTTCCGCCCCGTTAGTTCCGTCCGGTCATTTCATCGCGCCGCGGTCGGTGACGACGCTCGTGATCTCCGCCTCGGCGCAGACGCCGCGCCCCTCGACGCGCGCCTCACCCTTCATCCTTTGCACGCGCGAGCCCGTGCGCAGCGCCGTCACCTCCAGAATCAGCGTGTCGCCGGGCAGGACGGGCTGGCGGAAGCGCGCCTCCTTGATGCCGGTAAAGAGCGGCAGCTTGTCGGCGCGATCCTCGAACTCGCGCAGCGCGAGGATCGCCCCGACCTGCGCGAGCGCCTCGATGATCAGCACGCCGGGCATGACGGGCGCGCCCGGAAAGTGCCCCTGAAAGTAAGGCTCGCCGATGGTCACCTGCTTGACGCCGACGATCCGCTCGCGCGGCACCAGCTCCACGATCTTATCCACGAGCAGGAACGGGTAGCGGTGCGGCAGGATCGCCTGGATGGCGCGCAGGTCGAGTGGGGTGTCCATAAAAAGTAGGCAGTAGGCAGTAGGCGGTAGGCGGTGAAGGCAGATTGTGTTAACTGCCTACCGCCTACCGCCTACTGCCTACTGCTGAAAGTTACGGGCGACCCGTGCCGGGCGCGGCGGCGGCGGTCGTCGCCGGGTGCGTGCGGTTGTACTCGGTGATGAAG
>JAIVGV010000097.1 GCA_020201365.1 Acidobacteriota bacterium | reverse complement strand
CCGCGAGCCTCCTCTCGCGCGGATCGAGCGACGGACCGCGCCGCACAGACCAGGACTTGAGCACGCCGCCCATCTCCAGGCGGAAGTCGAAGTGCAGGTGCGAGGCGTGGTGCTCTTGGACGACGAAGCGGTGCCGGTGCGCACGCGCGACCCGACCGCGCGGCTCCGGCGTCCGTCTGAAGTCTCGCTTCTTCCAGTAGGTCTCAAGTCCCATCTTCAAAAACGTTTTCGCCCCGCGCGGCACACGACCATTTGCGCGCTTCCCGTACATCGCGCGTCCGCAACTGATTCGCTCAAGACCGCGTTCGAGGGTGTGAGCTGCGAGGCTGCAAGGAAAGTGCCAGCGCGATCACGCGCCCGCCGCGCGTCGTCCGCAGACGTACAGACGAGCGCCGACAAGCTCATTTCGCCAACCTTTTGATCTCGCGCTTGAGCAGCGCAAAATCCTCTTTAACTTTCTCGCCCAGGTCTTCGCGGTAGAACCTGACCGCCGGGTGGTAGCCGACGAGGAACTTGCGCCCGTCCCTCTCGATCACGCGACCGCGTGCCTCGTTGACGCTCTTCACTCCCAGCACCGTCTTCGCCGCGACCGTGCCGAGGAGCATGACGAGCCGCGGGTTAACGAGCTCGATCTGCTCGAACAAATAATTAGACGTGCAGGTGTCAACCTCCAATTTTTTCGGCGTGCGGTTCTTCGGCGGGCGGCACTTGACCGTGTTCGTGATGAAGAAGTCCGTGCGGTCGAGCCCGGTGCCTTCGAGCACGTGGTTCAAAAATCGCCCCGCCGAGCCGACGAAGGGCTTGCCCGACTCGTCCTCCTCCTTGCCCGGAGCCTCGGCTATGATCATCACCTCCGACGTGTACTTGCCGTCGCCCGGCACGGCTTCGTTGCGCGACTCCCAGAGCGGGCAGCGCGTGCAGACTTTGATCTGCGCGGCGAGCTCGTCGAGCCTGCGCGCCTTCTTCGTCTTCGCCATCTCCCTCTCCCCTCGCACGATCCGGCTTGCAATTTGCATACTCCGCCCCGCGAAGCTCTGATAAAATCCGCGCGAAGCGGCGGGACCGAAACACGATGAAGCTCTCCGAACTCGCGCGCGTTTACGACCGCGTAGCCGCCGCGAAAAACGACACGGAACGGGTCGGGCTGCTCGCGGGCGCGCTCCGACGCGCCGACAAGCGGACGCTCGCCCCGCTCGCACACTTCACGCTCGGCGAACTCGTCCCGCCGCAGCTCTCCGACCGCCTCGGCATCGGACCCGGCGCTCTCCGCGCCGCGCTCGTCGCGCTCACCGGCAAAGAGCCGGACGAGATTGACGCGCAAGTGAAGCGCACGGGCGACTTGAGCGACGTGGTCGCCGCGCTCTTCAAGGCAAAGCGCGACACGCTGACGGTTGACGGGCTGTGGCGGCGCACGACGCGCATGGTCGAGCGCGAGGAAGAACGGCAGAGGCTGATCGAAGAAGTCTTCTCTTCGACCTCGCCCGCGGGCGCGAAATACTTCACGCGCATGGCGCTCAACCAGATGCGGATCGGCGCGGGGTTGGGGACGATCACGCGCGCCGTCGCTTCCGCGTTCGGCGTCGAGGCGGCGGCGGTCGAGCGGCTCTACGCGATGACGAACGACGTCGGTCTCGCCGCGACGAAGGCGAAGCAGGGCGCGCGCGCGCTCGAACACGGGGGCTTGACGCTCTTCCGCCCCTACCAGTTCATGAACGCGCAGAAGGTTGACGACCCCGACGAGATTTTCCGCGCGCTCAAGGGCAAGCAGATCATCTTCGAGGTCAAGTACGACGGCGCGCGTTTGCAGATTCACTTGAAGAAGGCGCGCGGGGCGCGGGGCAAGCCCGAGATCAAGCTCTACTCGCGCCGTCTGAACGAAGACACGGCGGCGATGCCCGACGTGGTCGCGGCGCTCGCCGATGCCTGGCGCGGCAACGATGCCATCGTCGAGGGCGAGGCGGTCGCGTTCGATCCGTCGCTGAAGAAGAAGCTGCCGTTCCAGTCCGTCCTGATGCGGCTCGGTCGCGTCCACGGCATCGAGCAGGCGGCGCGCGACATCCCGCTCGTGCTCTACCTGTTCGAGCTGCTCTACGACGACGGCGAAGACCTGATGCGAGTGCCGCAGTCGGAGCGCCGCGCGCGGCTCGAACGACTCTTCCGACCGACCCCGCGCGTGCAGATGACCGAGGCGATTGTGACGGATAAGCGCGCGGCGGAAGATCGCTTCTTCAAGAAGGCGATCCGCGCGGCGCAGGAGGGGCTCGTGGCGAAAGACCCGGGCGCGACTTACGTGCCGGGGCAGCGCACGGAGCACTGGCTGAAGATCAAGCCCGCGTTCGAGACGTTGGACGTCGTCATCGTCGGCGGCATCTACGGATCGGGAAGGCGTCGCGGCCTGCTCTCAAGCCTCATCGTCGCGGTGCGGGGCAGCGACGAGTACCTGACGGTCGGCAAGGTCGGCACGGGGTTCTCGGAAGCGGTCTTGCGCGATCTGACGGCGCGGCTCGAACCGCTCGTCGTCTCGTCGTCCGGTCACGACGTCGAGATCGAGCCGAAGATCGTCATCGAGGTTGACTTCCAGGACATACAAAAGACGAGCCGCTACCGCGCCGGTTTCGCCCTGCGCATCCCGCGCTTCAAGCGCGAGCGCGCCGACAAGTCCGTGCGCGAGGCGGACACGCTCGAACGGCTCAAGCGGCTCTACAAGCAGGCGCACTGACGCGGGGCCGCGTTGGAAGAAACTTGAGCGGGGGCGTAAGACATCTCACCGCAGAGGCGCAGAGGGCACGCGGAGGTCGCGCGGAGAAAGACCGATCTCAGACGGGTTTTCTCCGCGTAAACTCCGCGCTATCTCCGCGCCTCTGCGGTGAGATGTCTTGATCGAAGTTTCAACGCCGCGCCCCGGAAGTTGTTGAAAAACTGTGTCCGCGCTCGCGCCGGCTTGAGCGGGCGGGCGGGCGTGGCGCACAATACGCTAAGCCTCTTTCCGCCCAAAAGTGTGCCGACCGCCGCAGCCGCCTGTTTTCACGCCGCGGTCGCGCACGCCTCCCCCGCCGTAGATTTCAGGCATCCCGGAGGCGCGCGCGCGGGCATCAATAGGTTATAGCTTTACTAAACCCCCGCGCCGAAAGAAGAGCCTGCCGAAACGAATGAGCGACGCAGAGACAACCGTGCCCGTCGGCGAGCGCGAGGCGAAGGTCGCGCTGCCGCCCTCTTTACGCCACTCGCGCGAGCTCCTGATCAACCGCGAGGCGAGCCTGCTCGAATTCTTCCGCCGCGTCCTCGAAGAGGCGCAGGACGAGGAGCAGCCGCTTCTGGAGCGCGTCAAGTTCCTCTCGATCTTCTCGTCGAACCTGGACGAGTTCTTCATGATCCGCGTCTCCGGCATCAAGGAAGAACTCGATCAAGAGGTCGTCTCGCCCACGTCGGACGGGCTCATGCCCGAAGAGCAGTTGAAGCTCATACGCGACTACGTCGTGCCGATGACCGCCGAGCACTCGCGCACGCTGCGCGAAGAGGTGCTGCCGCGACTCCGTGCCGCCGGCATCGAGATCGTCTCTTACGACTCGCTCGACGAGGCGGAGCGCGCCGCGCTCAAAGACTACTTCGACGATCACGTCTTCCCGGTCTTGACGCCGCAGGGCGTTGACCCCGGCCACCCGTTCCCGAACATCTCGAACCTGAGCCTGAACCTGGGGCTGATGGTCGCGCCCGTCGTCGAGCACGGCATCACGCGCTCGCTGACGGGCAAGATCGAGCCGCGCTTCGTGCGGATCAAAGTCCCGCCGCTCGTGCCGCGCCTCGTGAGGATAGGGAAGAAGGGTTCGCGCTACGTGCTCGTCGAGGAGCTGATCGCGGCGAACGTCTCGGAGCTGTTCCCGCGCATGAGCGCCGGGCGCTGCTACGCCTTCCGCATCACGCGCGACGCCGACATCGAGCTGCGCGACTACGAGGCGGACGATCTCCTGCGCAGCATGGAGCAGACCCTGCGCAAGCGCCGCTTGGGCGAGCCCGTGCGCCTCGAAGTCGCGCGCGAGATGCCGCGCGCGATGGTCGCGTACCTGCGCGACCATCTGAAGCTCGACGAGGACGACGTGTACCCGGTAGATGGCGTGCTCGGAGCCGGCGACCTGATGCAGCTCTACGCGCTCGGACGCCCCGAGCTCAAAGACAAGCCCGCCGAGGCGACCGTCCCCGCCGTGCTCGAAGGCGCCGAGTCGGTCTTCGACGTGGTGCGCGCGCAGGACGTGCTGCTGCACCACCCCTACACCTCCTACGAGACCGTCATCAACTTCATGGAGGAGGCGGCGCGCGACCCCGACGTGGTCGCGATCAAGATGTGCCTCTACCGCACCGGGCACGACTCGCCGATCCCCAAGACGCTCATCGAGGCGAGCGAGCAGGAGAAGCAGGTGACGGCGCTCGTCGAGCTCAAGGCGCGCTTCGACGAGGAGGCGAACATCGAGTGGGCGAAGCGGCTCGAAGAGGCTGGCGTCCACGTCGTCTACGGGCTGCTCGGCTTGAAGACCCACTGCAAGGTCGCGCTCGTCGTCCGGCGCGAGGGCGAGAACCTGCGCCGCTACGTCCACCTCGCGACCGGCAACTACAACCCCGTGACGGCGGGCGTCTATACGGACTTAGGACTGCTGACGGCGGACGAGGAGATCGGCGAGGACGCGAGCGATCTCTTCAACTACCTGACGGGCTTCTCGCGGCAGAAGGAGTACCTGAAGCTCTCGGTCGCGCCCGTCAACCTGCGCGAGAAGATGATCGCGCTCATCAACCGGGAGCGGGATCACGCGCTCGCCGGTCGCCCGGCGCGCATCGTCGCCAAGAACAACCGCGTCGCGGACGTGGAAGTGATCCGCGCGCTGTACGAGGCGTCGCAGGCGGGAGTCCCGATTGAACTGATCGTGCGCGGCATCTGCATGCTGCGCCCCGGCGTCGCCGGACTCTCCGAGACGATCCGCGTGCGCTCGATCGTCGGCAGGCTCCTCGAGCACAGCCGCATCTACTACTTCGCGAACGGCGGCGACGAGGAGGTCTACACGGGCAGCGCCGACTGGATGACGCGCAACCTCGACCGCCGCGTCGAGGTCATCGCGCCCGTCACCGATCCCAGCCTGCGCCGCTACCTGAAGGACGTCGCGCTCGACGCCTACCTGCGCGACAACGTGAAGGCGCGCGAGCTGCGCCCCGACGGCTCATACGTGCGCGTGCGCCCCGCGCCGGGCGAGCCGCGCTTCGACAGCCAGTCGCACTTCGAGGGGAGCGTGAGTCTGAAGGCGTGAGCATTAGCTTGGGATTGAGTGGTGATGTTCGTTGAGGTTCACCGCAGAGGCGCAGAGACCTCGCAGAGAACCGCAGAGTTCTTCTCCGCGAAGTCTCCGCGTGATCTCTGCGCCTCTGCGGTGAACGATCCGTCCGACGCGCTCAACTCGGACTGAAACGCCGACGTTTGATGAAAGTGAGGCAACCGGATATGTCGTTCGAGAAAACTTGGCGCGCTGTCGTAGCGCTCGTCGCTGTCCTCGTGTTCGCTCTCCCGGCGCTCATCGTCCCGGCGCAGAAGCAGGGAGACAAGAAGAAGGCGGGCGAGAAGTCGGCGGCGGCAGCCGCGCAAGGGACGCCCGTGCTGTGGCGCGATCCCGGCGACGTCTCCGCGCTCGACCTCTCGCAGCTCGCGCACCCGGACGCCGACAAGCCCGATCTCTCGAAGCTCACCTACGTGCGCGACGAGCAGACGGGCTACTCCGTGAAGTACCACGTCAAGGACGGCGCGGGTAAGAGTTGGGTCGTCAAGGTCGGCAACGAGGCGCGCCCCGAGACGGCGGCGGTGCGCCTGGTCAACGCGCTCGGCTACATGACCGAGACGAACTACCTCGTGCCGTGCGTGCACATCCCCGGCGCGGCGAAACCGCGCAAGGACGTGCCGCGCTGCGAGGGCGACGGCTTCGCCGACGCGCGCTTCGAGGCGCGCCCCGACAACGTCAAGCGGCTCGACATCTGGGGCTGGAAGGATAATCCGTTCAAGGGCACGAAGGAGTTCAAGGGGCTCGTCGTCCTGATGGGCTTGCTGAACAACTGGGACTTGAAGGACGAGAACAACAAGGTCTTGCTCGTCAGGGGAGACGGCGGGCAGAACGAGCTGCGCTACATCATCAGCGATCTCGGCGCGACCTTCGGCAAGACCGGCGGCGGCATCACGCACAGCCGCAACGAGCCGGAGAACTACGCCAAGTCGAAGTTCATCAACGGCGTCTCCGGCGGCAAGGTGCACTTCGCCTACGGCGGCAAGAGTCAGTTCCTCTTCGACGACATCACGGTCGAAGACGCGCGCTGGATCGCCGGGCTCCTCGCCGGGCTTTCCGATCAGCAGATCGCCTCCGCCTTCACCGCCGCCGACTTCAAGCCCAACGAGGTGCAGACGCTCTCGTCGGCGGTGCGCGCGCGCATCAACGAACTCGTGCGCGCGACCGGAGCCACGCCGTCGCGACCGTCGCCCTCGACGACGCCCACGGCGATGCCCGCGCAGACGGCGACCCCGACGCCGATGGAGACTCCGACGCCGACCGCCACGCCCGCGCCGACTCCGACCGAGACGGCAACGCCCGAGCCGTCGCCCACGGAGACAGCCACGCCGACGCCGACCCCGACGCCGACTCCCCCCGCGACGCCGACGCCGACGCCGCCCGTCGCGCGCGCCTGAAG
>JAIVGV010000096.1 GCA_020201365.1 Acidobacteriota bacterium | reverse complement strand
GTGTGGAGGGGCGTGGCAGGCGGCGTTGGTTCGAGGTGTGCGGCGTCGCTCGGCTGGTTCAGGCGCGGCGGCGGACGGCGTCGAGCCAGGACTCTTGGCGCGAACCTTCGCCGAGTTGCGCGCCCTGCCCGTGGAAGAGACCTTCGGTGATCGAGCCGGGAGGGCGTCGGCTGAAGCGCAAATCCTCGTCCAAGCGCCGCTTCGTCGCGCGCCACTTCCAGACGAGCAGACCGATCAAGGCGAGCTGCGCCAGCTCGACCGCCGCCAACAGATAGACCCACCAGCTCATTTAACTCACACCTCCCACGCGGAAGGCTCTCCCCGTCTTGTCAGAAACGAATACGACAGAGCGTAGGGAAATGTTGTGGGTTAGATGGAAGCGTTCGCCGCGTTGTTGCAGAAATTGTCAGAAAGGGGGGCGAAAAAGTTGCCGCTAAAGCGCGCGCTCCTCGTTACATCCTTCGCCTTCCGGCACTCGTTCTCAGCTTCCCTGCTCGCTTGCCATCGCCGCCGCGCTCGGCTAAATTTCCTCCACATCCCGAAAGCGCGAGTCCGCGCCAAACAAAGCTCCAACCCGAAGCCGCGCGGACGCCCTCGCGCGCGGGCGTGTCACTCCGACTCGAAAGGACTCGAAAGCCTTCTTCTATGAAATCCTATCCGACCGACCAGATTCGTAACCTCGCCATCATCGGGCACGGCGACGCCGGGAAGACGCAGCTCGCCGCCTCCCTGCTCTACGTCTCCGGCGCGACCCCGCGCTGGGGCAAGGTTGACGAGGGCACGACCACGACCGACTACGACGAAGACTCCATCGCGCGCAAGATCACTCTGAACACCGCCCTCGCGCACCTCGAACACAAAGAGCACAAGATCAATTTGATTGACACGCCCGGCTACGCCGCCTTCGTCGCACACGCCCGCCCGGCGCTCCGCGTCGCGGACTGCGCCGTCGTCGTCGTCCACGCCGTCAAGGGCGTCGAGGTGCAGACGGAGAAGACCTGGGCTTACGCCAACGAATTCCTGACGCCGCGCATAATGGTCATCAACCAGATGGACAAGGAGCACGCGGACTTCGGCATGGCTCTCGACTCGGCGCGCTCGACCTTCAGCCGCGCCATCGTCCCGTTCACTTTGCCCATCGGCAGGGAGAAGGATTTTCGCGGCGTCGTGGACATCGTCCACATGAAGGCTTACGAGTTCGACGAGAACGGTAAAGCGCGTGAGATTCCGATCCCCGAAGCCGGGCGCGACGTGGTTGACAAGGAGCGCACGCGACTCGTCGAGGTGATCGCCGAGTCGGATGACGCGCTGATGGAGAAGTATTTCGAAGAAGGCACGCTGCCGGAAGAGGACATCGTGCCCAACATCTCGAAGGCGATTGCCGCCTCGAAACTCTGCCCGGTCTTCGCGGCGTCCTCGACGACGCTCGTCGGGCTCTCGAACATCCTCGACGGCATCGTTGACTACGCGCCCGCGCCCAACACGCACGAGGCGGAGCACGGTCGCACCGCCGCCGAGTCGGACGGCGGGCAGCCCTTGACGCGCAAGTACAGCGCGGACGAGCCGTTCTCGGCTTACGTCTTCCGCACGGTCGCCGACCCTTTCGCCGGTCGCATCACGGTGATGAAAGTCGTCAGCGGTCGCGTCAAGTCGGACGCGACCGTGCAGAACACGACGCGCGGCGTGGCGGAGCGGCTCGGCGCGCTGCACTCGATGCAGGGCAAGCAGCTCGACAAGGTTGACGAGGCGGCGGCGGGCGACATCATCGCCTGCGTCAAGCTCAAGGAGACGCAGACGGGCGACACGCTCGCGGACAAGGCTGCGCCCATCGTTTACGATCCGGTCGAGTACCCCGAAGCCGCGATCTCTTTCGCCATCGAGCCCAAGTCGCGGCAGGACGAGGAGAAGATCAGCGTCGCCATCCACAAGATTCTCGAAGAAGACCCCAGCCTCCACTTCTCTCGCGACGCGCAGACCAAGGAGTTCATCCTGTCGGGCTCGGGACAGCTCCACGTCGAGACGGTCGTGCAGAAACTTCGCGACCGCTACCACGTCGAGGTCACCCTGCACCCGCCGAAAGTCCCTTACAAGGAGACGATCACGGCGCGCGCGGAGGTGCAGGGTCGGCACAAGAAGCAGACGGGCGGGCGCGGTCAGTTCGGCGACTGCAAAGTCATCTTCGAGCCTCTGCCGCGCGGCGAAGGGTTCAAGTTCGAGGACAAGATTTTCGGCGGCTCCGTCCCGCAGAATTTCCGCCCCGCGATTGAGAAGGGCATCGTCGAAGCCGCGTCGGGCGGAGCCATCGCGGGCTACCCGCTCGTTGATTTCAAAGCCACGCTCATAGACGGCTCGTACCACACGGTTGACTCCGACGAGCACTCTTTCCGCGCCGCCGGCCGCAAGGCTTTCCGCGCCGCCATCGAGAAGGTGAAGCCGACGCTCTTAGAGCCGATCATGCACGTCGAGGTCGTCGCGCCCGTCGAGTGTTCGGGCGACATCATGGGCGACCTCAACTCGCGCCGCGGTCGCGTGCAGGGCATGGAGATGCGCGGCAAGAATCAGGTCATCAAAGCCCAAGCGCCGATGGCTGAGATGCTCGACTACCAGTCGAAATTAAACTCCATCACCGGCGCGCGCGGCAGCTACCACATGGAGTTCTCCCACTACGACCCCGTCCCCGGCAACATCGCCCACAAGGTCGTCGAGCAGGCGCGAGCCGAAGGGCGCATCAGGGCGGAGGAGGAGGAGTAGCGGGCGACTCGGCGCGCGACCGGCGAGGTCAACGCGCGCTCGCGCGCGGCTGTTTTCTGTCTCGACTGAATAACGGAGGTCTCTATGCTGCACGTCATCTGGTACATCGTCATCGGCTTTCTCGCGGGCTTGATCGCGCGCGCGCTGCTGCCGGGCGCGGATCACATGGGGCTCTTGATGACGACGCTCGTCGGCATCGTCGGCTCGGTCGTCGGCGGCTTCGCCGGTCACCTCTTCTCGAAGCCGAGCCCTGACTCGAAGTTCCACCCGGCGGGCTTCCTCATGTCAATCGTCGGCGCGATCGTCGTCCTCGTCGTCCTGCGTTTCATCCGCTAGGACTACTGGCGCGCCGCGCGCCGACTCACTTCACCGGCGACGCCGGATCAGCCGCCGTCTCCGTTATCGTTGCGGGTCCGCTCTTGCGCGACGAGACGGCGAACGCACGGACAGCCGCCCGACCTGCCGTGAGCGTCGACCAGCTTTCCGGTCAGCCTTCCGGCGAATGAAACATTCCGAAGCCCCGCCGCGTCTTTCCCTTAAACGCCTTCAGTCTCCTGCGGAGGAAAAATCGTTGAAACGTACGCGCCCCATCAGAGCCCGCGCTCGCGCGCTCGCCGCCGCCGCCCTGCTCCTCCTGTCTTTCGCCGCGCCGTCCGGCGCGCAGCAGCCGGGGCTCCCCGCCGAGAAGATCAGGCAGATCGAGCAGCTGATCACTTCGGCGATGGCGCGCCAATCAATCGCCGGCCTCTCGGTCGCCGTCGTCACGGACAACCAACTGCGCTGGTCGAACGGCTACGGCTTCGCAGACCTCGAAAACTTCGTCCCCGCCAAGTCCGCGACCGTTTACCGGCTCGGCTCGCTCTCGAAGCCCGTCACCGCCGCCGCCGTGATGCAGCTCGCCGAGCAGGGCAAGCTCGACTTGGACGCGCCCGTACAGAAATACTGCCCCGCCTTCCCGCAGAAGCAGTGGACGGTGACGGCGCGCCAGATTCTCGGTCACCTCTCGGGGATTCGCCACTACAAGAGCGACGAGGAGTTCAACTCGACGCGCTACTACCCTTCCGTCGTCGAAGGGCTCGCGCTATTCAAAGACGACCCGCTCCTCTTCGAGCCGGGCACGAAGTATTTATACTCGACCTTCGGCTACAGCGTGCTGGGCTGCGCCGTCGAGGGCGCTTCGGGTGAGCGGTTCGGCGACTACGTCGCCGCGCACGTCATCAAGCCCGGCGGGATGGATCACATGCGCGTTGACAGCATCCCCGATCTGATCCCGAACCGCGCGCAGGGCTACCGCCGCGCGCCGGACGGGACTCTGCGCAACTCGCCGCTCGCCGACAACAGCTACAAGGTGCCGGGCGGCGGCTTCGTCTCGACCGCCGAAGACCTCGCCAAGTTCTACGTCGCCATGCAGACGGGGAAGCTCCTCAAGCGCGAGACCGTCGAGCAGATGTGGACGCGGCAACACCTGCGCGACGGCAAGGAGACTGAGTACGGTCTCGGCTGGGGCATCGTGACCGCCAACGGTCTGCGCTACGTCGGGCACAGCGGCGCGCAGCAGCGCATCAGCACCACCCTCCAGAGCGTGCCCGAGCGCGGCGTCGCCGTCGCCATCATGGTCAACGTCGAGGACATACGACTGGCGCCGCTCGCGAACCAGATCATTGACGTGCTGTTGAAGTGAACGCGGCGCGCGGTTGGGGCGAAGGGCGCGCCGCCCTCATGCGGTATGAAGCCCCACAGGGGGCGGGATCAGATGGCTTGGGCAACGCCCCAAGCCATCTGATCCCGCCCCCTGTGGGGCTTCGTTGCGGACTTTAATCATTGACCACGCCCCATCAGCTCGTCCGCTAGCCTCCCCGCGTCGTACATCTTCCGTAACGCCTCGATGATTGCCGCCGAATGAACGGCGACGGCGCGCCCGCCTTCTGATTCGTCAACGTACCAGTAGCGGTTCGGCAGTTTCTGGATGTTGCTGTCGAAGTTGAGACCTACGATCTCCGCGTCGCGGTTGATGACGGGCGAGCCGGAGTTGCCGCCGATGGTGTCGGCGGTATAGACGAAGTTGAAGGGCGTCGAGAGATCAACGCGCGGCTTCCCTTCCTTCCAACGCTCTGGCAGATCGAAGGGCGGCTTCTCGTCGAAGCCGCGCGCGCGCTCGTAGAGACCGTAGAAGGTCGTCTTGTATGGGACGAGCGTGGTGTCCTCCTCGTAGCCGAGCACGCGCCCGTAGGAGATGCGCGGCGTGAAAGTCGCGTCCGGGTAAACGGACTTGCCGTACACGGCGAACCTCGCCTCCGCGATCCTCTGCCCCGCGCTCGACTCCACGCTCAGGATGTGCTGCTCGTTCCAGGCGCGCAGCTCTCGGTAGATGGGTTCGACGCGGCGCGCGAGCGCGACGAGCGGATCGTCCGAAGCGGCGACCGCCGACGCGCCGCCTCCGAGCAGCGACTTTCGGAACGCGACGTCCGTGAGTTTTGTGCGCGCGACAGCCTCGTGCGCGACCTCCGCGGGCGCGCGCCCCTGCAGCGCGGCGCGGACGAACGGATCGTTAGCCCCCAGAGTTTTTTGCGCCTCCTCGAGCCACGCGGCGAGGATCGCCTCTTCCATCTCGGGATAGACGGGCGCGGGCGAGAGCAGCGTGAGCCTCAGAGATTCCAGCCGGTTCTCGCGGAACTCGTCGTAGCGCTCGCCGTTCGGCTTCGCCGTCTCCGCCGCGTAGCGGACGATCTGCGACGCGACGGTGCCGAGCCGCGACGGCGCGAGCGTCGTGAAAGCGATGCGCTTCGCCGTCGTGGGAAGATCGCGGTAGGCGGTCGCGATGTCGCTCCACGCCGCGGCGTACTTTCGTTGCAACTCGGGTCGCCGACCAATCTCTGCCAGCAGCTTCTTCTCCTCATCCTCCTTCCGCGCGAACATCTTCGGGTTCATCAGCCCCTCTTGCTGCCCGACGAGCCGCTTGATCGAATTCTCCAGACCGCGCCGCGTGGCTTGCGCCTGCCGCGCCTGCTCCGCGCCCCGCGAGGCGTAGCGCGAGAGCGCGTCTCGGCGCGAAGTCCAGACCTGCATCTGCAAGGGGTTCCCCACGTCGCGCTGGTACTTCAACTGCGCGACCGTCAGCAGCCTGTTCGTCGAACCGGGATTGCCCACTGCTACGACGAACTCGCCCTCGGCGGGACCCGACTTCGACCAGCGGAAATAGTTGTCCGTGTGGATAGGCTTGTCGTTCTCGTAAACGCGGAAGAAGGCGAAGTCGAGATCGTAGCGCGGGTAGGTGAAGTTGTCGTAGTCGCCGCCGAAGAAGGCGATCTGCTCTTCGGGCGCCATCACCAGTCGGATGTCCGTGTATTTTTTGTAGCGGTAGAGCCAATACTCGCCGCCGCTGTAGAGCGTCACCACGTCGCTTCTAAGTCCCGTCTTCTCGTTCGACTCCTTCTCAATCGCCGCCATCTCGCTCTTGCGCTGCTCGTTCGCCTGCGCGTCCGAAGCATTGGGCTTCGCCGCGCCCTGCACGCGCTTCGTCACGTCCTCGTAGGAGACGAGCACGTTGATTTCGAGATCGGGACACTTCATCTCCTCGTCTCGCGTGCGCGCGTAGAAGCCGTTGCGGACGTAGTCGCGCTCCTTCGTCGAGACCTTCGAGAGCTGGCCAGAGGCGACGTGCTGGTTCGTCATCAACAACCCGTCGGGCGAGACGAACGACCCGGACCCGCCGTCGTTCAGTCTCACGGACGCGAGCCGCACGCGGTCGAGCCACTCCCGCGACGGCTCGAAGTTGTAGCGCTCCTTCCACTGTTTGAGCGGCGGGTTGTCGAACGTCCACATCCCCTCATCGGCGCGCGCGCGGGGCGCGAGTTGGCAGAGGAACAGAAGCGCGAGCACGCAGGCAAGAATTTTCCTCATCTTTCAACTCCAAAGCTTTTTCATCGGTGAGCGTGAGCGTGGGTATAACCACTCCGGCGGAAAATTTCCGCCCGCCGTGAG
>JAIVGV010000567.1 GCA_020201365.1 Acidobacteriota bacterium | reverse complement strand
TCGAGGGCCGGCGCGCCTCGATCAGGAACCCTGCGGACGCGATCCGGCACGGGCTCGGGTTCGTCACGGAAGATCGCAAGCGGTTCGGGCTCGTGCTGGAGCAGACGATCCTGAACAACATGACGCTCGCGGGGCTGAAGAGACTCTCCGGTCGCTTCGTCACGGACACGGACGCCGAAGCCGCCGCGGGCACGCGCGCGATGCGCGAGCTGCGCGTCAAAGCCAACTCCGTCTTCACCGTCGCGGGCACGCTTTCGGGCGGCAACCAGCAGAAGGTCGTCCTCGCCAAGTGGCTGCTCACAAACCCCCGCGTGCTCTTCCTCGACGAGCCGACGCGCGGCATTGACGTCGGCGCGAAGCAGGAAATCTACGCGCAGATCAACCGGCTCGCCCGCGAAGGATTAGCCATCGTCCTCGTCTCCTCGGAGCTGCCGGAGGTGCTCGGTCTCTCCGACCGCGTCTTCGTCCTGCACGAAGGCAAGCTCACGGGCGAGTTCACGCGCGCCGACGCGACGCCCGAAGCCGTGATGGCTTGCGCGACCGGTCAGGCGCGCCGCGCGGCGTGAGCGCGGGGAGACTTTTCCAGCCTGCCGAAGGGGAGAGGGGAGAACCATGAGCATCGGCATCGTCGAGATCGTCATCATCCTCGTCGTGCTCTCAACCGTCGTCACGGCGATCTGGCTTTTGAAGAAGCTCACCTCCAAGTGAGGAAGCCGCGCGCGGCGCGGGCGATCACCCTATGAGTCAACAGCCGAACGAAACGGCGGTCGAGCGACCGCCCGTGACAGCCGACGTTACGCCGTCGCCCGCCGACGCCGAAGTCGTGAGGCAGACGCGCGTCGGGAGTTTCAAGATTCCGACGGACGCGCTGCGCGCCTACACGATGCTCTTCGCGCTCGTCGTCATCTGGCTCGTCTTCCACTACGCGACCGGCGGGATTTTCCTCTCGCCGCGAAACTTCTCGAACCTGATGCGGCAGGCGTCGGTGACGGGCGTGCTCGCCGTCGGGATGCTGATGGTGATCGTCGCGGGGCAGATCGATCTCTCGGTCGGCTCGCTGGTGGGCTTGGCGGGCGGCGCGGCGGCGATCATGCAGGGCTGGTACGGCTGGGGTCTCGCGCCGTCGCTCGCCGCTGGCATCGTCGTCGGCGTTTGCATCGGCGCGCTGCAGGGGGCGCTGACGGCTTACCTGAACATCCCCGCCTTCATCGTCACGCTCGGCGGTCTGCTCGCGTGGCGCGGCGTGATCTTGGGTTGGAGCAAGGGCGAGACGATCCCCATCGGCATCCCCGCCTTCAAGATGATCGGGCAGGACTACGTCGCGCCGATTGTTGGCTGGGCGCTCGCCGCCGTAGCCGTCGCCGCGCTCGCGTGGTTGCAGTTGAGACGCAACCGCGCGCGCCGACGCTACGGGCTCGGCGCGTCGGGCGCGGCGGCGACGGCTTTGCGCATCGTCATCCCCGCGGCAGTCATCCTCTGGTTCGTCTGGATGATGAACTCTTACGAGATCACGCCCGGACGTTTCGCGGGCATCCCGATCCCGGTCTTCATCCTGCTCGCCGTCGCGCTCACGGGCGCGTTCCTGACGCAGAACACGACGTTCGGTCGCTACCTCTACGCCATCGGCGGCAACCCGGACGCCGCGCGACTGTCCGGCATCTCGCTTCGCAAACACATCCTCGCGGTCTTTTGTCTGAGCGCGGGTGGGGAGCGGCTCGCCAGACGCCGGTCAGCTGCTCGAACTCGACGCCATCGCCGCGTGCGTCATCGGCGGCACGTCCCTGATGGGCGGGCGCGGCACGGTCTTCGGCGCGCTCCTCGGCGCGTTGATTATGGCGAGCCTCGACAACGGAATGTCTCTGAAGAACGTGCTCCCCTACACGCAGCAGATCGTCAAGGGCGCGATCCTCGTCGCCGCCGTCGGGCTCGACATGGCTGGGCGGCGGCGCGGGTGAGGGAAGCGACCGAAAGTTAGGCCAGTCAAACGACGACGACTCAAAAGAGAAACGGTCACGAAAGTTCGTGACCGTTTTCGCATTAAAGTCGGATGCCCGCTGTAGGACTCGAACCTACGAAACCTCTCGCGTGTGAAGCGAGCGCTCTACCAACTGAGCTAAGCGGGCGGGCTCAAAGAATCGAGTGGCGAAATCCTAACAAGGCGCGCGGGGAAGAGGCAAGCGACCGAACGCCCGAGTCTTCCCCGCGAGAAATTTTTGAGTTGCGCCGCGGTATCAACCGCCGCCGAGCGGCGGATCGTCGGGCGTGGCGGGCTGCGTCTCGCTGACGTGGATGGTCGAGGTGTTGGAGTCAATGAAGTAGTACTGCCGCCCTGTGGCGTTGAAGCCGTCGGGCTTCTGCGGGTCGGCGTTGACGGCGAACATCGCGGACTGATTGCCGGACTTCGGCGTGACCTTCATCTTGTAGATGTAGCCCTCGACGACCGGCTGCTCGCCGGCGAAGCGCTTGTCGAACGCGCCGTCGGCGATCAGTTGATCGAACGTGCCGTAGGTCGAGCGATTATGCGTGTTGTAGTAGGTGCGCTGCTCCGTGACGATGGTGTTCAGCGTCTTAATCGCCGCCGCCTGATTCGCCGCGCGCACGCTGTTCTGCCACGCCGGGATGCCGACGCCGACGAGGATGCCGATGATCGCAATCACGATCATCAGCTCGATCAGCGAGAAGCCCCGCTCGCGCCGCCGACTCTGTTTCGTGTTCATAACTTACTTCCTCAAAAAGTTGATCCCGACTCCCTTGCCGCGAGTGTAAACGCGCGGGGCTGTCGGCGGTTGCAAAACTTCCGCACCCACACGGCGAGGAACCCGACGCCCGACAGCGCCGGAAATTTTACTACACGAGAGAGCGCGAGGCTACCGGACAACAAAGCCCCGGAGGGGCGACACGTGTGTAG
>JAIVGV010000378.1 GCA_020201365.1 Acidobacteriota bacterium | reverse complement strand
GCTCTGCCTCTTCGTCGGCGGCGGCGGGGAGGCGGCGGCGGTGATAGCATCGCCGGAGGCGATGACGAGGTGACGGGAGATGGCTGGAGGCGAGAACGCGGCGGTCGTGCCGTGCCTGCGCTGCGCGGGACGCGCGGAGCGCACCAGTGAGGGGATCGAGAACGACTACTGCGGGTGCGCCGAGTGCGGCTTCAAGTTCGGCAGAGACTGGGCGTATGACGGCGCGCCGCAGAAGCCCTGCTGGCCCGTCCCCGCCGAAGAAGCCGGGGAGCGGCGGAAGATGGCTGCCAGGGTTTTCCCGAAACTCGACGGACGTAACTCCCGAAGCCCGACTGACCTTCGCCGCCGATCTCTTGCGCCGGTTCGCTCAGCGAGCGTCCGGCGCGAGCCGCCGCACGCGCTCGACGACCTCGTCGAGCTTCACGTCCGAAGACTGCTTCGACTCGCGGTCGAACAGCTCGACGGTCGCGTCCGCGATCTTCTTGCCGACGGTGACGCGGAAGGGGACGCCGATCAAGTCCGCGTCCTTGAACTTCACGCCCGCGCGCTCGTCGCGGTCGTCGAGGAGGACTTCGAGACCGGCGCGTTGCAGGTCGGCGTAGAGTCTCTCGCCCGCGTCGCGCATCTCCGCCTGCTTCATGTTGGTGACCGTGACGACGACGTCGAAGGGCGCGATTGCCGGAGTCCAGACGATGCCGTCGGCGTCGTGGCGCAGCTCTATCGCCGCCGCCATGATGCGCTCGACGCCGATGCCGTAGCTGCCCATCACGACGGGCACTTCCTTGCCGTTTTGATCAAGCACGTTCGCGCCCATCGAGACCGAATACTTCGTGCCGAGCTTGAAGATGTGACCGACTTCGAGCGCCTTCGCGACTTCGAGCGTCCCTTCTTCACAGTTCGGGCAGCGCTCGCCCGATTGAACCGTTCGCAGATCAGTCCACAGATCGACCGGGATGTCGCGCTCGATGTCCACGCCGCGCAGGTGGTGCTCGTCTTTGTTCGCGCCGGTCGTCATGTTCGTGCGCCCTTTGAGCGCGCGGTCGGCGACGACGCGTAAGGTCTGGTTCGACGCGCGCGCGCTCTGCTTGGCGGTGACGCCGCCTAAGCTTCCGGCGGACGCGCCGAGCAGAGCGCGTATCTCTTCGGGGTGCGCGGGGCGCACTTCCGACGCGGCGAGCGCGTCGGCGAGTTTGGTCTCGTGTAGCTGGTGGTCGCCGCGCAGCAGCGCGATGACGGGGCGCTGCTCGCCCGTCTCGTCCTTCGCGACATAGACGAGCGTCTTGATCTGCCGCTCCGCAACTGCTCCGCCGGGGAAGTTGATCAGGTCTTCAATCGTGCGGACGCCCGGCGTGGGGAACTCTGCGGGCGCGTCGCCCGCCGACGGCTCGTCAATGACCACGTGCAGCTGCGAAGTCGCCTTCTCAAGGTTCGCCGCGTAGCCGCATTTGTCGCACGTCGCGATGAGGTCTTCGCCCGCGTCCGTTTTGACCATGAACTCGTTCGACTGCGAGCCGCCCATCGCGCCCGAGGAGGCTTCGACGATGGCGAACTTCAAGCCGCAGCGCGTGAAGATACGGACGTAAGCCTGCTTCTGATCTTCAAACGACTTGTCCAAGCCCGCGGCGTCCACGTCGAACGAGTAGGCGTCCTTCATGATGAACTGGCGGACGCGCAGCACGCCCGACTTCGGTCGCGGCTCGTCGCGGAACTTGGTCTGAATCTGATACCAGACCTGCGGCAGTTGCTTGTAAGAGCGCAGCTCGTGGCGCGCGATGGAAGTGAAGACCTCCTCGTGCGTCATGCCGAGGCAGAGATCAGCCCCTTTGCGATCCTTGAGGCGGAACATGTTGTCGCCCATCACCGCCCACCGCCCAGACTCCTCCCACACCTCGCGCGGGTTCAAGGCGGGCAGCAGAAACTCCTGACCGCCGATCGCGTCCATCTCCTCGCGGATGATCCGCTCGATGCGACGCATGACGCGCCACGCGAGCGGAAGATATGAGTAAATCCCCGCGCCGAGTTGTCGCACGAGCCCCGCGCGGAGCAGTAGCTTGTGCGAGACGACTTCGGCGTCCGCCGGGTCTTCGCGCAAAGTTGGGATGAAGAACTGTGACCAGCGCATAAAGTTTGAACCTGATCTCCTTAGACGAAAATCCGCGACGGAAGACGAACCGCCATTCTCGCGCACGTGCGCGCCGCAGCGCAAATGGCGCGGCGGACTAAGCGACGGGAGGGCGTTGAGGAGAAGGGAAGAATTAACTGGGCGTCTTCGTGATCGGCTGGCCGAAACGCAGCCACTCGTCTGGCGCGAAGTCGAACGTGACGGGCGCGGCGAGCATTCTGCTTTCGAGCGTGACGGATTCGGGCAGCCACTCGGAGTTGACGCCGGAGGTGAGCGCGGTGACGGTGAGGCTGCGGATTTCGCCGAGGTCTTCGCCTTCGAGCGTGAGGTGGTCGGTCTCGCCGTGTTCGAGCACGTCTGCGTAGTGCGCGTCGAGAGAGCTTTCGAGCGCGCCCGCCGCGCCTTCGAGCGTGAACCTGACGGTCGCGTTCGTGCCCGCGAAGCGCACGTCGCGCGTCTTGATCGTGAGCACGTAAGCGGGCGAGTGGGGCGCGTTAAAAGGATCGTAGCCGTTCGTCGCGAGTTCGTAGGTGGACGCGAAAGGCTCTTCGCGCAGAATCTCCAAGAGGTGCGGCACGACGCCGGCGTCAACGATGATGCCGTCAATGTGCAGGTCGAGGTAGCTGCGGATCGGCGAGTCGCGCGAGAGCACCCAGGTGTAAACGAGCTTGAAACTGTCGCCGCCCGCCTGCAAAGCCTTCGCCGTCATCACCGACTTGAACAATCCGAACTTCACGTCCGTGAAGAGACTCCCGTTCGCGTAAGAAAAACTTCTCTGACCGCCGCCCTTGAACGCGGCTTCGACGTCGCGCGGCGAGCCCTCCTCGTCTATGCCGACGCCGACGCGCTCTCTCGACTGATCGTGCGCGTTTAAGAATGCGACGTGCTTGAGCGAGCTGACGGTGACGAGAATCGCGACGCCGTCGCAGCGCGGATCGCCCGAGAAGTGGTCGAAGACGAAGCGGACGAACTCGTTGATGTCGAACGCGGGCGTCTTGATGTCGAAGGCGATGAGCGCGAGGCTGTAGCCTTTGCTGTCGTCGGTGATCATCCCTCGGACGCCGCGCAGGTAGCCCGCGAGGCTGTGCTCCGCCGTCAGGGGGTTCGAGCCGATAGTTCCGTGGCTGACGTAGAAGCGTTCGGGGCGCGCGGCGTCGTGGCAGATGTCGGGCTCTAACGCGTTCGCGCCGGCGCGCAGGAAGGCTTCGGCTTCGGCGAGCGTGTTCGGGTTGTGACCGATGACGTAGAACTTTCGTCTTGGCATGGCGGTCGGTTGTGCCGTGAGGCTGTCAGATTATTCGGCGACGACGAAAACGGAAGCGCGAGGCTCGCGTGCGATACGGCAGCGCGGTTTATATGCCCGCGCGTTAGCCAGTGTCAAGGAGTTCGCGGCGGGCGAAGTGGGGAAAGCATTCACCGCGTTGGCGCAAGGGGGCGCGGAGACCGCGCAGAGAAAACCCTTCTTCTCAGCGCCCCCTTGCGCCAACGCGGTGAGTCTTCCGTCGCGTTGCAAGGGCGCGGCGGGCGGGAGTAACATCGCAGCCAATTCGTCGCAGAGAGTTAAAGCCTTAGCTATCCTTCGTCGGCGTCGAGGAGAGGGAGATGGAAGACAGACGCAACGCGCCGCTCGCGGAAGTCGATCCGGTCGTCAGCCGCGCGATTGACAACGAGGTCGCGCGGCAGGCTAACGGGTTGGAGCTGATCGCGTCGGAGAACTTCGTGAGCGAAGCCGTGCTCGAAGCGATGGGCTCGGTGTTTACGAACAAGTACGCCGAAGGCTACCCCGGCAAGCGCTACTACGGCGGCTGCGAGTTCGCCGACGTGGTCGAGCAGGCGGCGATTGACCGCGCCAAAGAGTTGTTCGGGGCGGATCACGCCAACGTCCAGCCTCACTCCGGCGCGCAGGCGAACATGAGCGTCTATCTCGCCGCGATCAAGTACGGCGACCGCGTCCTCGGCATGAACCTCTCGCACGGCGGACACCTCACGCACGGTCACCCGCTAAATTTTTCCGGCATGAGCTACGAGATCGCCGACTACGGCGTCTCGCGCGAGACCGAGCAGATTGACTACGACGATCTCGCGCGGCGCGCCGAAGAGCACCGCCCGCAACTGATCGTCTGCGGGGCGTCAGCCTACCCGCGCACGATCAACTTCGAGCGCATCACTGATATCGCGCGCTCGGTCGGCGCGCGTGTGATGGCGGACATCGCGCACATCGCGGGACCCGTCGCCGCCGGGCTGCACCCTTCGCCCGTCCCGCACGCCGACTACGTGACGACGACGACGCACAAAACCTTACGCGGTCCGCGCGGCGGCTTGATCCTGTGCAGAGAGGAGCACGCGGCGGAGGTCAACAAAAAAGTCTTCCCCGGCGTGCAGGGCGGACCGCTCGTCCACATCATCGCGGCGAAGGCGGTGGCGTTCGGCGAGGCTCTGCGCGAGGACTTCAAGGAGTATCAACGACAGGTCTTGAAGAACGCGAAGGCGCTCGCCGCAGAGCTTCAGTCGCAGGGGCTCCGCATCGTCTCCGGCGGGACGGACAATCATCTCGTGCTCGTTGACGTGTTCTTGGGCGGCAAGGGCATCACCGGCAAGGAAGCCGAGAAGTCGCTCGAAGCGGCGGGCTTGACGGTCAACAAGAACACGATCCCGTTCGATCAGAACAAGCCGTTCGTCACCTCCGGCGTCAGGCTCGGCACGCCCGCGCTCACCACGCGCGGCATGGGCGAGGGGGAGATGCGACAGGTCGCGCGCCTCATCGCCGAGATCATCCACGACCCGCAGTCCGAAGAGGCGCGCGCGAAAGTCCGCCGCGAGGTCGCGGAACTCGCGGCGCGCTTCCCGCTCTACCCGAAGCGGCTCAAGAAACCTCCCGAAGCCGAAGGCGTCGGCGCGGACTGAGCGACGGAGGATCGCGACGACGCGCCGCCCGGACGCACGACGACGAACGCGCCGCACGCGACTGAGTGCGGCGCGTTTTCTCTGTTATAATTAAGCTTCGGCAGGCGAGCGCGGGAGTTGAAGACCTCACGACCTTCTGAGTGTTTCTATGGAAGAGATTTTCGGGCGCGGCGGGTTGATCGCGCGCGCGCACCCAGACTACGAGCACCGCCCCGGTCAGGTTCAGATGGCTGAGGCTGTGCTGCGCGCCTTCGAGTCGCGCCGACACCTCGTCGTCGAGGCGGGCACGGGCACGGGCAAGACGCTCGCCTATCTCGTGCCCGCGATTGCGGCGGCGACCTCGCGCGGGAGCCGCGTCGTCGTCTCGACGGGGACGAAGAATCTCCAAGAGCAATTGATGGAGAAGGACATCCCTTTTCTCCAGCGCGTGCTCCCCAAAAAATTCACCGCCGCCTACATGAAGGGGCGAGGGAACTACGCCTGCCTGCAACGCATCAAGCGCGCCGAGGCGTCGCCGGTGTTCGAGGGGCTCGAAGACGTTGACTACTTCGATCAGGTCAAGCGCTGGGCGCGCGACTCGCAGACGGGCGACCGCGCCGAGCTCGTCGGTCTCCCCGAAAGCCTCTCCTTCTGGCGGCACATAGACGCGCGCAGCGAGACCTGCCTCGGTCAAAAGTGCCCCGAGTACGATCCCTGCTTCATCACGCGGATGCGCCAGCGCGCTTCAGAAGCCGACATCGTCATCGTCAACCACCACCTCTTCTTCGCAGACCTCGCGCTCCGGGGCGGCGAGTACGGTCAGGTGATACCCGACTACTCGGCGGTCATCTTCGACGAGGCGCACCAGATCGAGGACGTGGCGGCTGAGTACTTCGGCGCGCAAGTTTCCAGCTACCAGATCGAGGACGTGCTGCGCGACTTGCAGAACCTACCCATCACCGACGCCGACGCGAACAAGGAGCTTACCCGCGCGTCGGCGCGCGTCTCGCGCTTCGCCGATCACCTCTGGCTCGGCTTTCAACAAGACTCGCGCGGCGACGAGGCGACGCGCTCGCCGATCCTTCCGGGCACGTTCGCACGCAAAAACAGTCGCGGCGAGATCGAGCCGACCTCCGTCGGTCAATCCTACCTCGCGCTCGACGGGGCGCTCGCGCGCGTCGAGGCGACGCTCGACGCGCTCAGGGAGCAGCCGCCCGAAGTTGATAGCGTGCTGCGGCGCGTGCGCGAGCTGCGCTTCCAGATGGAGTTCGTCGTCGCGGGCGACGACAAGCGTTTCGTCTATTGGCTGGAGCGGCGCGGGCGCGGCACATTCCTGCGCGCGTCGCCGATTGACGTCTCGACCTTGCTGCAAGACAAGCTCTTCGACCGCGTGGAGACGTGCGTGCTCACCTCGGCGACGCTCGCGAGCGCGAACAGCTTTCAGTTCGTGCGAGAGCGTCTGGGCTTGATCGAGAAGACGGACGAACTCGTCGCGCCTTCGAGCTTCGACTACGAGCGGCAGTCGGTTCTTTACCTCCCGCCGAAGATGCCCGACCCGCGGAAGCCCGAGTGGGCTGACGCGGCGGCGGACGAGATCGTGAAGATTCTCGAAGTCTCGCGCGGGCGCGCCTTCGTCCTCTCGACTTCTCTGAGCGGGATGCGCGCGCTCTACGAGCGGGTCGCGCCGCGCGTTGACTTCCCGTGCTTCGTGCAGGGCGAGGCGTCGAAGTCGCACCTGCTCGACAAG
>JAIVGV010000095.1 GCA_020201365.1 Acidobacteriota bacterium | reverse complement strand
CTGATGTACCTCGGTCCGCTCGTCACGCCGCTCGCCTTCTTCCTGCTCCTGCACCTCTTCCTCGTCTTCCCCGTGCGCTCGCCGCTCCTGCGTCGCTTCCCCCGCCTGGAGTGGTGGCTCTACCTGCCCTTCCCGCTGATCTTCGTGCGCAGGAACGCGATGAGCGGCACGACGTGGGGCATCTCCCAGACGAAGCTGCTCGACGCGCTCGCGCTCCTCGTCATTGACCTCTGCTTCGCGGGCGCGTTCGTCTCGCTCGTCGTCAACTACCGCCGCGCCGACGCGACCGGGAAGAGGAAGCTGCGCGTCGTCGTCGCGGGGATGCTCGCGGGGATGCTGCCCGGCGCGCTCGTCTTCTTCTCGCCGCTCACGGAACTGATGCGCAGCCGGGCGACGCTCGCCGGCTGGCTCGCGGCGCTCGCCGCCGTCGCCTTCTCCGTCGTGCCCGCCTCCTTCGCCTACGCCATTGCGCGCCACCGCGTCATCCCCGTCAACCTCATCGTCCGGCGCGGCGTTCAATACCTGCTCGCGAAGAATGCCTTGCGCTTGCTGCTCGCGCTGCCCGTCGTCGGGCTCGCCGTCTCCGTCGCCGCCGACCCGAACCGCACGCTCGCCGACATCGCGCTCAGAAACTCTTTCTACTTCTACCTGCTACTCACCGCCGCGCTCGCCCTCGGTCTCGTCTTCCGCAGGCGGCTCTCCGAGTGGGTCGATCGCAAGTTCTTCCGCGAGGCTTACGATCAGGAGAAGATTTTGCGCGCCCTCGTCGAGGACGTGAAGGGCTTGGACTCGATGCCGGAGATGTCGCGCCGCGTCTCGGAGGAGGTCGAGCGCGCGCTCCACCCGGGGCACACCTACCTCTTCTACCGCGAGACGGAGCACGGCGATCTTTCTCTGAGCTACACATCAGGCGGCTCGTCACAAGGTCTTCGCATCCCCGACAGCTTCCAGCTCCTCCGGCTGATGGAGCTGCAAGGCGGCGCGCAGGACTTCCCCTTCCCGCCGAAGACGAACCTCCCGCAAGCGGAGAAGGACTGGCTCGCGCAGCTCGGCGCGCGTCTCGTCGTCCCGCTGACCGGAACTGACAGCCGACTCGCCGGTCTCTTCCTCCTCGGCGAGAAGAAGTCCGAAGTTCCTTACACGGCGCGCGACCGCGAACTGCTCGAAGCCGTCGCCGGCCAGATCGCCATCGTCTATGAGAACCTCCGCCTCAAGGGGCGCGTGCGCGAGGATCGCAAGATTCGCCAGGAGGTCTTGTCGCGCTTCGAGGGGCAGCGGATCAACTTACTCAAGGAGTGCCCGCGCTGCGGTCGCTGCTTCGACTCGTCCGCCACCGCCTGCGACGCCGACGGCGCGGAGCTGACGCTGACGCTCCCCGTCGAGCGCGAGATCGAAGGTCGCTACCGCCTCGAGCGGCTCATCGGCAAGGGCGGCATGGGAGCGGTTTACGAGGCGACGCACCTGAAGCTCCGACACCGCGTCGCGATCAAAGTCCTCGGCGGCTCGATGTTCGGCGACGCCGCCGCCCTGCGCCGCTTCGAGCGCGAGGCGCGCCTCCTCGCGCGCCTCTCCCAGCACCCGCACATCGTCGCCGTCCACGACTACGGCGAGCTGCGCACCGAGGGCGCGTTTCTCGTCATGGACTTGATCGAAGGCGAGAGCCTCGCCGCCGCCCTGCGCCGCGAAAAACGACTCACGCCGCGGCGCGCCGCCGACCTCTTCGAGCAAATCCTCGACGGGCTGCAAGCCGCGCACGAGGCGGGCATCGTCCACCGCGATCTCAAGCCCGACAACGTGCTCGTCTCGCGCGACGCCGCGGGTCGCCCGCACGCGCGGCTGCTCGACTTCGGTCTCGCCAAGCTCAACGCGGGCGACGGCGCCGACTCGCAGCCGCCGACCGTGCGCGATGTCGTCACCACGCCCGGCGCGGTGCTCGGCACGTTCGGCTACATGCCGCCCGAACAGCTGACGGGCGGGCGCGTTGACGCGCGCAGCGATCTCTTCTCGGTCGGCGTGATGATCGTCGAAGCACTGACGGGCGGGCGACCCTTCAAGGGAAGGACGCTCCACGAGTTGTTGACGAACATCCTGCACGGCACGTTCCACCTCCGCGGCGACGCGCCCGAACTCCTGCGGCTCGACGCCGCGCTCGGGCGCTGCCTCGCCAAAGAGCCCGCCGCGCGCTTCGCGTCAGCGGCGGACGCGCGCCGCGAGTTGCTCCCGCTTCTGCGCGACTGCCCGCCCGCGGCTTTCCTGACGAACGAAGCTGAGACCGTCATCCTCGAAGGCTGAGCCGGACGCGCCGCAGCGCGAACTTCCGGGCGACGCGGATAGACTCTCGCGCGCCGCTGGAAATATAGTGTCCGCGACCGACGGAGGGAGTTCTAGTTTGACCGACGAACTGCTCAAGTGGCGCGCGGAGTTTCCGATCCTCGATCGGACGACGTACCTCATCTCGCACAGCCTCGGCGCGATGCCGCGCGGGACTTACGAGAGTTTGCGCGAGTACGCCGACGTGTGGGCTTCGCGCGGCGTGCGCGCGTGGGCGGAAGGCTGGTGGGAGATGCCGCTCACAATCGGCGACGAAGTCGGTCGCATCATCGGCGCGCCGGCGGGCACGGTCGCGATGCACCAGAACGTCTCGGTCTGCCAGTCGGTCATCCTCTCCTGCTTCGAGCCGGAAGCGCGGCGCAACAAGATCGTCTATTCCGATCTCGAATTCCCCTCCGTCATGTACGTCTATGAGGCGCACGCGCGCGGCGGACGCCTGCGCGTCGCGCGCGTGCACTCTGACGACGGCATCACCGTCTCGCTCGAGAAGATGCTCGCGGCGATTGACGAGGAGACGCTGCTCGTCCCCGTCTCGCACGTGCTGTTTAAGAGCGCTTTCCTCCAAGACGCGCGCGCCATCACCGAGCGCGCGCACGAGGTCGGCGCGCTCGTCGTCTTAGACACTTACCAGTCGGCGGGCACGGTGCCCTTCTCCGTCACGGAACTCGACGTTGACTTCGCCACGGGCGGCTCCGTCAAGTGGCTCTGCGGCGGCGCGGGCGCGGGCTACCTCTACGTGCATCCGCGCTGGATAGACAGGCTCGAACCCAAAGTGACCGGCTGGATGGCTCACGCCGCGCCCTTCTCCTTCGAGCTCCCGCCGCTCGACTACGCGCGTGGCGTCGCGCGCTTCCTCCACGGCTCGCCCAACGTGCCCGCGCTCTACGCCGCGCGCGAGGGCTACCGCATCATCAACGAGATCGGCGTCGAGAAGATTCGCGCGAAGAGCGTCCGCCAAACTCAGCGACTCGTCGAGCTGTGCGAGGCGGCTGGATTCCGCGTGACGAGCCCGCGCGATCCCGCCCAACGCGGCGGCACGATCACCGTCGCCGTCGAGCACGCCGCCGCCGTCACCAAAGAACTCGTCCGCCGCGAGATCATCTGCGACTTCCGCCCCGGCGCAGGCGTCCGCCTCTCGCCGCACTTCTACACGACCGACGAGGAGCTCGAACTAGCCGTCAACACGATGCGCGAGATCGTCGAGTCGCGCGCCTACGTCGCGCACGAGGCGGCGGGCGCCGCTTTCTAAAAAAATTCGAGGGCTTTTCCGGAAGCTCCGTAGGAGCGAAATGTTTATAGCAACCCGGTACAAATAAGTATCGAGCTCCGTAGGAGCGGCATGTCGTATGTCGCCCCTAGCGGGGCTCGAAAGAAATTTGGTAGCTAAAGCTATAAACATTCCGCCCCTACGGGGCTCGTCACGCTCCCGACACTATCTCGCTTGAGGTGGAAACATGAGACAACACATAGACGTCCTCGGCTATCTCTTCATCGCGATGGGCGCGCTCGGCGTCCTCGTCGCGGTGTTCGTCTTCGCCGTCGTCGGCGGGACGGGTCTGCTGACGGGCGACGCGAAAGCAGCCGCGCTGCTAACGGGCATCGGCTTCTTCGTCGCCGTCTTCGTCGCGATCATGTCCGTGCCGAACATCGTCGCCGGGTGGGGCTTGCTCAAGCGCAAGTCTTGGTCGCGCATCCTCGCGATCATCCTCGGCGCGCTCGGGCTCCTGAGCTTCCCCTTCGGCACGGCGCTCGGCATCTACGCCATCTGGGCGCTCACGCAGTCGGAGTCGGAGCGCATCCTGTCGAACTGACGGCGCGGCGACTGCGTTTGCGCGCGGGCGTCGTGCGCGGTTAGTCTTCAAGCCATGAGCAAAGGTTACGGCGGCGGCGACGCGGTGCCGCTCAGCTACAACAAGTACCTGCGCGTGCCCGAGCTGATCGCGCTCCAAGAGTGCCTCTCCGATCCGGCGCACCACGACGAGCTGCTCTTCATCACCATCCACCAGACCTACGAGCTCTGGTTCAAACAGATTCTCCACGAGCTCGACGCGGCACTGATCGCGATGGACGAGGATCGCGCCGCGGCTGCTTCGCGCGCCGTCGAGCGCGCCGTAGAGATCGAGAAAGTCCTCGTCCAGCAGATACACATTCTGGAGACGATGACGCCGATCAGCTTCCTCGGCTTCCGCGACGAGCTGAACCCGGCGAGCGGCTTCCAGTCCATGCAGTTCCGCGAGATCGAGTTCGCTTCGGGGCTGAAAGACGAAGGGCTCATTGACAACTTCCGCGACGACGAGTTCGCCTCGAAGCGTCTGCGCGCGCGGTACGACGCGCCCACGCTCGGCGATTCGTTCTTCGCCTTCCTTCGCCGCCGCAGCCTCGACGCGCCCGCCGACGACCCGTCGCTCCCGAAAGACGACCGACAGAAGCTCTACGGTCGCCGCACGCGCGCCGCCCTCGAAGTCCTGACGCACTTCGAGGAGCGCGCCGCAGAGTTCCGCCTCGCCGAAGCGCTCATCTCCCACGACGAGCACTTCCAGCTCTGGCGCGCGCACCACGTCCGCATGGTCGAGCGCATGGTCGGCAGCAAGCGCGGCACCGGCGGCAGCGAAGGCGTCGGGTATCTGCGCACCACGCTCGACCAAAAATTCTTCCCCGAACTCTGGGAGGCGCGCACCTACCTCGACACCAAACACGGCGCGGCGGGCTGCCCATTCTCAGGCGTGACAGGTGAACGGTGACAAGCAAAACCATCCTCACCCGCCACGGGTTCACGGTTCACGGTTGACGGCTCTTATGAATGTTGAGTTCCCCGAACGCTTCAACATGGGCGACTACTTCCTCTACCACAACGTCGAGGAGGGGCGTGAGAACAAGGTCTGTCTCTACTTTGAAGACAGGAAGTTCACCTACGGCGACGGGGTGAGGATGTCGAACCGCGCGGGGAATGCGCTGCGCGAGTTGGGCGTGAAGATCGAAGAGCGCGTGCTGATCGTTTTGCCGGACTGCCCGGAGTTCGCTTGGGTCTGGTTTGGCGCGGCGCGCGTCGGCGGGATCATCTCGATGGTCAACCCGCTGCTGCCCGCCGCAGACTACGAGTACTACCTCGAATACACGCGCGCCCCCGTCGCCGTCATACACGAGTCGCTGCTCGAACAGTTCGCGCAGGCGGCGCGCGGCGCGAAGTACCTGCGGAAAGTTTTAGTCGTCGGGGAAGAGCGCGGCACATTCGAGTCTTTCGCCGAGGTGACGAATGCCATGCCGGACGAGTGCCCGCGCGCGGACACGCACCGCGACGACATCGCGATCTGGCTCTTCACCTCCGGCTCGACGGGGCAGCCGAAAGCCGCCGTCCACCTCGGGCACGATCTGCCCTACAACGCCGAGTGCTACGCCAAGCGCGTGCTCGGCGTCAGCGAAAACGATCTCACCGTCGCCGTCCCCAAGCTCTTCTTCGGCTACGCGACGGGCACGAACCTGCTCTTCCCCTTCTCCGTCGGCGGCGCGACCGCGCTCTTCTCCGAACGCTCGACGCCCGAAAAAATCTACGAGATGATCGCGCGCCACCGCCCGACGATCCTGACGAGCGTCCCGACGATGATCAACGCCATGCTTAACCTCGAAGGCGCGGCGCGAAACGATCTCTCCAGCCTGCGTTGCTGCCTCTCCGCAGGCGAGGCGCTGCCCGTCGAGCTGTACGAGCGCTGGGTCAAGACCTTCGGCGTCGAGATACTCGACGGCATCGGCTCGGCGGAGATGTTCCACATCTACGTCACGAACCGCGCGGGCGACGTGAAACCGGGAAGCTTGGGGCGCGTCGTCGAAGGCTACGAGACGCGCGTCGTGGACGCCGGAGGGCGCGAGCTTCCCGCGGGCGAGATGGGCACGCTCAAGGTGCGCGGCGACTCGGCGGCGCTCTGCTACTGGCAGGCGCACGAGAAATCGAAACAGACGTTCGCGGGCGACTGGTGCACGACGGGCGATCAGTTCCACATAGACGCGGACGGCTACCACTGGTATCACGGGCGCACCGACGACATGCTCAAGGTCTCGGGCATCTACGTCGCGCCCGTCGAGATCGAGCACTGCCTGATGCAGCACGAGTCGGTCGTCGAATGCGCCGTCGTCGGCTTCGACGCGGGCGAAGGGTTGATCAAGCCCAAAGCCTTCGTCGTGCTGCGCGAAGGCTTCGACGGGAACGAAGAACTCGCAGACGCGCTCAAAGAGTTCGTCAAATCACGCCTCGCCGTTTACAAGTACCCGCGCCGCGTCGAGTTCGTCCGGTCGCTCCCGAAGAACGACCGCGGCAAGATTGATCGCAAACAACTGAAAGGCAGGGGCTAGGGGTCGGGGGCTGGGGTTGAGGGAAAGCAAGGGTCTCTTTGCTCAAGCTATTTTCTCTTCCCCCAACCCCCATCCCCCAACCC
>JAIVGV010000251.1 GCA_020201365.1 Acidobacteriota bacterium | reverse complement strand
GCCGGTCGGGTATCAAGGGACTTACTCGCGGGAAGACATCTACCTAGATCATAACTGATGTATCCGGCGGACACGAACATCCTCTCGCGCTTCCTGCTCCGCAACGACCCCACTATCCGGCCATCCGCCAAGCCGTCAGAATCCGAAGGCCAGCCGCGAAAGATTTTGTTAGCGGCTCTAAGTCTCTACGGTGTAAAATAGCCGGCAAGCAGCCGCCCTCTGCTTCGGTCTCATTAAGAATCACCCGCGGGTCGGCGGTAAACAAGCGCACGGCCGCCGCCGTCACGGACGAGTTCATGTTCAGGGACGGTTACGAGGCGACGGCGACTCCGGCTGAGACGGTCGAGATGGTGCTCGCCGTCGAAGGCGGCCGCCGGGGAGTGGACGAGGTCGAGAGCTGGCTGCGCGAGAGAGCGAAACTCGTCCCCGCTCAACGTCAAGAGTAGCGACTGACGGAAGAGAATCTCGCGTTCGGGCTTGCGCCCGCCCCTCAGCCTCACCCGTGCGGGCAGAGGTCTTCTCTTTTCTCCACGATTTTCATACCAACACGTCCGAGGAGATACAAAGAGGTACAAGTCTGTACAAAGCCGCTCGGCTCATAATCAACTCAAAAAACGGCAAGAGGTTACTACCCTTCCTACTGCCACTGGTAAAAGCGGCACTCTGTGGTGCCACCCATGTGCTGCCAAGTTGTCGAAATTAAAGGGCTATTGAAGGCGGCGGTCGGAATCGAACCGACGAATAAAGGTTTTGCAGACCTCTGCCTTACCACTTGGCTACGCCGCCAAAAAGGAAACGATGAAGTATGAACGATGAGCGATGAACTAAGGTGACTTAGGTTCCGCGTTCAGCGTTCATACTTCATCGTTTCAAAGAGCGGGAGACGGGATTTGAACCCGCGACTTCGACCTTGGCAAGGTCGCACTCTACCACTGAGTTACTCCCGCTTCTGCGGAAGGAAAATTCTACTGATAAAGCCGCGCTTGTCAAGCGACGACGCCGCGCGCGCGCGCCGCGTCAGCGTCCGCCGCGGCGTGAAAGTCCCGACCCGCGCCGCGCCGCGGGCGGTTTGACAACGGCGCGGCGCAGTCGTTAATTTTCCGCCGCGCGCGCACGCGTCGAGGCGGCGCGCGCCCGTCACCTGCAACAGTCTTCTCCGCAGTCGAAAGGATTTTCGGTCATGAGATTCGTGAAGCCCACACGCATCCACGCGCAGGAGACGCGCGGCGGTTTCGTCATCGCCCTCGTCGCGTCGCTCGCCCTCGTCGCGTCGCTCGTCCCCGTCTCGTTCGCGCAAGCGAGCGGCTACCGCAAGCCGCCGCAGGAAGTCCTGGACGTGCTGAACGCGCCCGTCACGCCGACCGCGTTCATCGCGCCGACGCGCGACCGGATGCTGCTCGCGACGGGCGTGCGCTACCCTTCAATCGCAGACCTCGCGCAGCCGATGCTCAGGCTCGCGGGGCTTCGCATCAACCCGAACACTTCGGGTCCGCACCGCACGCAGGTGTTCGTCGCCTACACGCTCAAGCAGATCGCGGACGGTGCGGAGACGAAGGTGATGCTCCCCGTCGGCGCGAAGGTGTCCGCGCCGGAGTGGAGCGCCGACGGCAGACACTTCGCTTTCATGAACACGACGCCGAACGGCATCGAGCTGTGGGTCGGCGACGCGGCGGGCGGGAGAATCACGAAGGTTCGCGGCGTCGCCGTCAACGCGATCTACGGAGACGAAGTGCAGTGGATGCCGGACAACCGCACGCTCCTCGTCGAGACCGTCCCGGCGGTGCGACCGAAGCTCGCGCCGCAGCCCTCCGTGCCGACGGGTCCGAACATACAGGAGAGCTCCGGCAAGATCGCGCCCGTCAGAACTTACGAAGACCTGCTGAAGACGGCTTACGAC
>JAIVGV010000377.1 GCA_020201365.1 Acidobacteriota bacterium | reverse complement strand
GAGGAGGGTAGAGTTGTGCATCACCCAGCCGCGCCGTTCTGCACGTCCACGTCGTCGTAGAAGCCCTCGACGAAGACGCCCTCGAAGTCCACCTTCGAGAGCCCGCTCGCGTCCGTAGCCTGTCTCAACAACTTGTCAATCTCGCCGACGTGCCGATCAGCGTCGCGGCGGTTTTGTTCTCTGACCCGCTCGCCGGGCGCGCTCTCGCGCTTGACGCGCTGGAGGGTGCGGCGCACGGCTTCAAGCGTGTCGCGCTCCACAGGTATTTTACTACTGTTCGTTTCGGTTTCAGCCATCTATTTTAAGCATCTCCGCGCGCCGCTTCGCGGCTTCGTAGTAGGAGAGCGCAGGCACGGTCGAAGGCGACAGGCTCGCAAAACTCTTCGGCTTCTCCCGCCTCATCTCGATCAACTGCTCAAACAACGGAGACGGCTCGAATTTCGCAGCGCCTTCCGCCGCCCGGCGCATCTTCTCGGCGGCTTCCTTGTCGTCAACGCGCAGCATGGAATTGTGCGAGGGCTGTGCGAAACTATTCGCACGCATTGAAGCGGGAGGGCTAGTCTCGGCTTCCCGAAACGCCCTCCCGCGGCCATTCACACCTATTCGCGCCTGCCTTAGCTAACTCTGTGTTAACTCGGGGCGTGGGGATTTAGAGCATTGTGTGTCAGTCCTCGCCCGCCCGCGCGGCGGGCTTGCGCGGCGGATCGTAGGCGCGGCGGGCTTTGACGCTGAAGAGTTCGTCCGCCTCGACGACGTAGGCGGTGAGGCGGTAGCCGTAAACGCAGCCGGTGTCGAGCCCGAGCGCGCGCTTGGCGCGCCGCGGCTCCTCGGAGGGCCAGTGACCGAAGAGGACTGTCTGCCTGCCTTCGTAAACGTCGTACCAAGGTGTGCCGACGCGGCTCGTGCGATCCACGCCGAGCGTGCGCAGCTCGGTCAAATCTTCGATTGACTGATCGCAGAGCGCGACGCCCGGTCTGAGTCCGGCATGGACGACGAGGTGCGTGCCGAGATCGATCGTCGTCGGGAGCGAGGCGAGGTATTCGAGGTAGCGCGCGCGCTCGCCCTTCAGCTCCTTGCGCGCGCGCTTGTGCGCCTTCTTGTGGGATTTCTTCTCGCGCAGCCAGTGGCGCAGGATGGCGAGATCGTGGTTGCCGATGACGGAGGAGAAGCGCGCGTCTCCGATGAAGAGATCGAGGACTTGGCGACTCTTCTCGCCCTTGGCGACGAGATCGCCGACGGCGACGACGCGGTCGTCCGCGCCGAGCCCGACGCGTCCGAGCAACTCCGTCAGCTCGTCGTAGCAGCCGTGTATGTCACCGACGACGATTGTGCGCCGCGCCATGTCGCCTTAGCAGAAGAGTCAGAGACCGAAGATCGAAAGTCTGAACGAAGTCGAAATTCTGAAAGGTCGCCCCGGCGCGCCCTCTCAGAAGAGCCCGACGAGCGCCCTGATGACGAGGAACGAGAGGGCGGCGATGGTCGCGGCGACCGGGATCGTCAAGACCCAAGCCCAGACGATGCGCCCGGCGACGCCCCACTTGACGGCGGAGAGTCGTCTTGTTGCGCCGACGCCGACGATGGCGCCCGTGATCGTGTGCGTCGTCGAGACGGGCGTGCCCGTCAGCGTGACGTAGGCGAGCGTGAGCGCCGCGCCCGTCTCGGCGCAGAAGCCGCCGACGGGTTTGAGCTTCGTGATCTTCGTGCCCATCGTGTGGATGATGCGCCAGCCGCCCGAAAGCGTGCCGAGCGCGATTGCCGCTTGAGCCGCGAGCACGACCCAGAAGGGGATGCCGGGCAGCGTGCCGTCGGGCTTATAAGAGAGGATGCCTCCGGCGGCGAGCACCGACGTCATGATGCCCATCGTCTTCTGCGCGTCGTTGCCGCCGTGACCGAGCGAGAAGGCGGCCGCCGAGAAGAGCTGCCCGCGCCGGAAAAACTTATCCACGCGGCTCGGCGACCAGCGGCGGAAAATCCAGCTCACCGCGACCATCATCGCGAAGCCGAGCAGCAAGCCGATGAGCGGCGAGAGCACGATGAACGTGATCGTGCGCTCCCACACGTCGGTCTTGAGCAGTCCGTGAAAGCCGCCGTAAGCCGCTATCCCAGCGCCCGCGTAGCCGCCCAAGAGCGCGTGCGAGCTGGACGTGGGGAGACCGAGCCACCACGTGATCAGGTTCCAGATGATCGCGCCGAGCAGGGCGGCGAGCAGCACGTAGAGCCGCCAGCCGGGCGCGATCAAGTCCATCCGCACGCCGTCGCCGATCGCCTTCGCCACGCGCGTGCCGAAGACGGCGAAGGCGACGAAGTTGAAGAACGCCGCCCACGCCACGGCGACGGCGGGCGAGAGCACGCGCGTCGAGACGACCGTCGCGATCGAGTTCGCCGCGTCGTGGAAGCCGTTGATGTAGTCGAACAGGAGCGCGAGCGCGATGAGGACGAGGACGAAGATGAAACTTGCAGTCATGGGAGATAGGAGTCAGAACTCAGAATTCAGAAGTCAGAATGAAGAACAGAACCACGCGCTTGCGTCAACCCTTGATTCTGAGTTCTGACTTCTGACTCCCGTATTCTCTAAGTGTGCTTGATGATCACGCTCTCGATGATGTTGGCGACGTTCTCGCAGCGATCCACGGCGGCTTCGAGCTTCTCGTAAATCTCCTTCCACTTCAAGACGGTGAGCGGGTCGGAGCCGCTGCGGAACAGCTCGCCGATGGCGGTGTGGTAGATGTCGTCGCCCTCGTTCTCCAGCCGGTGCAGCTCGACGAGGCGGGCGGTGATGTTCGTCGGCTTCGAGAGCGTCTTGACGATCTCGTGGAGCTGCGTGCTCATCGCCTGGATGACCTTGGCGAAGTTGCGCGCGTGCTGCGTCATGCCGCGCACGTCGTACATGACGACGGCGCGGGCGGCGTCGTCTATCAGGTCAACGATGTCGTCGAGCGCGCCGGAGAGCATGTAGATGTCTTCGCGGTCGAAGGGCGTGATGAAGGTCTTGTTGAGCGAGGTCGAGACGGTGTGCGTCAGGTTGTCGCAGGCGTGCTCGATGGACTTGATCTGCTGGACGTAAGACGAAAGATCGTTGCCGTCCTTCCCCAACATCTCGACGAGCAGGTTCGCCGCGTCGAAGATGTACGAGGTCATCTGCGAGAAGTAGGAGAAGTACTGATCCTCGCGCGGGAGCAGACTGAAGCGCGCCATCCGTTAACGCCCGCCCTTCTATAGATTGCAAGAGAAGCGGCACTATAACGCACCTCCGCCTGAATGCAAAACTGATCGCGACGGCTACCTTGCGCGTGAATGCGATCAGATTTGCGAGGGGGTTTGACCCGCGCTCACCTTCCGGCACTGATGAGGAAGCCCGCGACGACGGCGACGGCGAGCGCCGCCGACGCCAAGATGAGCGCCCACAACCTGCCGCGCACTCGCGCTCCCGCGCGCGCGCCTCTCTTCGTCGTCCTGCGCGCGAAGAAGAGGTGCGCGAGGGCGAGGCAGAGGGCGGCGAGCGCGAGGCAGTAGATTCTGTGCGTGAGTATGAACGAGAAGCGCGCCGCGCCGGGGCGGGATCGGCGGGCATCCAGAGTCCGTAGAGCAGCGGGTTGAAGGCGGGGCGGTTGTAGCCGAGGTTGAAGAGGTAGAGGGACGCGAGCCCCAAGCCGAGGCACGCGGCGTAGGCGAGGTACTTGTCACGCAGCAGGACGTTGAGCAGAGTCGCCGCCGCGCACATGAAAGCCGCGCCCGGAAGGAGGACGAGCGAGTAGGTTCTCAGGTACACCGCGGGCTCGATGGGCGCGTGCCCCTTGTAGAGTTGCAGCGCGAGCGCGGCGACGGCGACGGGCGCGATTGTTGCGAGCGAGAGCAGCAGCACGCCCGCGAACTTCGAGAGCAGCAGCGCGGAGTTCGGCGCGGGCGTCGCCCACACGACGGGCTCGACCCTCAGCTCGCGGTCGCGGTGCAAGCCCTCGCCCGCGTAGAAGACGGCGACGGCGACGGGGAAGAGCAGGAGCGTGTCGGCGGTGCGCGCGGCGTAGGCGGCGGAGTAGGTCGGGTCCGGCGCGGGCGGGAAGTACGCGAGACCGAGGACGGAGGCGAGCGTTGCGACCGGCAGCAGCACGACGAGGCTGCGCTCGGCGAGCAGCAGACGAAACTCGATCCGCGCGGCGGCGGCGAACTGATTGAGCCACGCGCGCGCGCCGCACGCCGCGACGCGGACTCCCGGCAGCGCGACCGCGCGCGCCGGCTCGATCTCCGTCTGTGCGGTTCGCGCCGCGGCTTGCGTCGTCGTCGCAGAGGTCGGCGCGGCTGCGGCGACGTCGGCGAGCAGGTTGTGGAAGCGCGCGCGCTCTTCCGGGTCGAGCCCGGCGGTCGGCTCGTCAACGATGACGAGGCGGGGCGCGGCGACGAGCGCCTGCGCGATGCCGAGCCGCTGCCGCATCCCGCCGGAGAAGCCGCCGACCCTCTGACGGCTCACGTCCGCGAGGTTCACCCTTTCGAGCAGCGCGGCGACGAGCGCGCGCCGCCCGCGCCCGTCCGCGACGCCCTTGAGCCGCGCGAAGTAGTCGAGCGTCTGCTCCGCCGTGAGCGACGGGTAGAGACCGAACTCTTGCGGCAGGTAGCCGAGCACTCTTCGCGCGGCGATCTTGTCGGCGGCGAGATCAACGCCGTCGAGCTCGACCCGTCCGGCGTCGGGTTCGAGCAGCGTCGCGGCGATCTTCATCAGCGTCGTCTTCCCCGCGCCGTTCGGACCGAGCAGCCCGAACATCCCCGCGGGCACGTCGAGGCTCACGCCCCCGAGCGCGCGCACGCCGCCCGGATAGGTCTTCTCCAACCCTACGATTTTTAGCAACGGTGTCTCCGCGAGCTTGATTGAAAGGCGAGTACGGGCGTGTTAGACGCCGACGTTTCTATTCTGTTCCGCGCGCCGCGGAGATCGCCGAATCAATCTTCGCGACCGTGCCCGCGAGCCACCAGAGGAGGAGCGCGACTTCGGAGTCGCCGAAGTTGTAGTTGACGAGCGAGCTGAGGAAGAAGCCGACGAGCGCGCCGCAGGCGCCGAGCAGCAGCCCGTGCGCCGCGGCGACTCGCGCGTCGTCGGGCGCGTCGCGGAAGAGTCGTTCGGCGCGCGAGGCGGTGAGCCAGAAGACAATGATGAGCCAGAGCCAGAAGAGGGCTGCCGGCAGACCGCGGTCGAAGGCGAGTTGGAGCGGCGTCGAGTGCGCGTGGAGCATGTCCGAGCCGGGGAATCCCCACTCGCTCCAGTGCAGGTGCACGGCGTCCATGCCGTGACCGAAGACTGGGTGCAGCCGCACGCGGCTTAAATAGACGCGCGCGACCTCCGCGCGCAGTTGCGCGCTGGGATCGCGAAGCGCGAGCGCGCCCGCGTCGCGCGTGCGGCGGACGGCGAGCGCGCCGACGGCGAGCACGACGACGACCGCCGCGACGATCACCACCCGCGCGCGCCGCCCCGCGCGCGATTCGCCGCGCCGCGCCGCGCTCGCGCGCCAGACCGTGACGAGCGCGCCGCAGGCGAGCGCGACGATGGTCGTGCGCATGGCGGTGAGCGCGACGCCGCAGGCGAGCAGCGCGAAGGCGGCGGCGAAGATGAGGGCGCGCCGCCGGCTCGCGCGGCGGACGAAGTGGGCGAGCGCGAAGCCGAGGGCGAGCTGCGCGGCGATCTGCACGGTCTCGGCGAAGGTCTCGTAGTGGCGCGTCCAGCCCGAAGCGCGGAAGCGGTGCGTCGCGTGCGTGCCCGCGACGCCCGAAGGCGAAGGTTCGCGCTTCCAATCGTCCGTCACCGTCGCGCCCTCGCGCTCGACGTGCTCGCCGTGCGAGATGATGCTCAGTTTGATCCGCGAGCCCGTGGGCGCGCGGCGGATCGCGTCGTCAATCTCGGCGACCGAGGAGACGCGCGCGCCGTTGACGCGCCACACGCAGTCGCCCGCCTGCAAGCCGGGCGACGCGCGCAGCGGGCTCGCGTCCGCGATCCGTTCGACGACGACGCCGCGACCGCGCACGAGTTCCGCGACGCCCCACAGCGTCGCGACCGACGCGCCGCAGACGAGGACGCAGGCGAGCGCGGCGGCTTCGCGGCGCGCGCGCAAAGTAGCCGCGACGAGATAGACGAGCAGGAACGTGAGCGCCGAGGGAATCTTCGCGAGGCTCACGCGCGGCTCTGCCGAGAGCGCGCACGAAAGAACAGTCCACGCGAAGAAGAGCCAGAGCGGGAGATCGTAAGGGCTGCGCCTGAGGCGCGTGTCGCGCGTGACGACGGAGCGCGCGATCCAGCCGAGCGCGGCGACGCCGATGCCGATCCACGCGGCGGCAATCGAGGCGGGCGCGAAGAAGCAATAGACGGCGAGCCCCGCGAGCGCGACGCCGTGCGCGAGCCGCGCGGCGCGCGAGTCGGCGGAGCGCGCGGCGCGCGACTCGTCGCCGCGCGGGTCGCGTGCGTCCGTCCTTACCGTCGAGTTGTCGTTTGCCATCCAGCGGGATCGGGCGCGCGTCGCCGCAGTCTTGAAGCGGGCGAGAAGGCTCGTTGAAATTGACCCGGCGGGTTCGGGAAGCCGCGCGCGGGGGTTTCAGGAACGCGCCGGGAGAGTCGCTCCGGAATCGCGGTTTACGGCTTCAAAATGAACTAGTTGACACCCTCCGGCGGCGGGTGTTAGTGTGGGAATTGCCCGCCCTGCTGAGTGCGGTCGAGGAGGGGCGAGAAGTTTCGTTCGATCCAGCCACACTCTCCTTCGGGCAGTCCCCGTCCCACCGAAGTTCCCGACGCCGTCACACACCGAAAGCTACTACCTTTCCGAT